>NZ_LZPJ01000002.1:0-42577 GCF_001729365.1 Acinetobacter sp. YK3 | reverse complement strand
ATATTATTTATCAATTTGATCAATACTACTAATAAATCTAAGCTTAACATTGAGCGCTATAAAACAAGAATTCAAGGATGAGTTCGACATGTTATTAAAATTTAAAGGAAAATAACTGAAAAGGAAATTTTTCATTATCCAAAGGAAGGACTCAATGCAAAATATCAATGCTGCAAGGTTGATTGATCAAGCTTCATTAAATAAGCACCATAAAATTCTGGTTTTTTGGTGTTCCATCATTATGCTTTTTGATGGCTATGATCTGGTTATTTACGGTTCGGTATTACCTCATTTGATGACTGAATGGCAGCTTAGCCCCCAGACAGCAGGATTGCTGGGCGCAGCATCATTAATGGGTATGATGGTCGGTGCGATTACTCTCGGCATGGCAGCTGATAAATTTGGCCGTAAAAACGTCATTATTGCCTGTACGATTCTGTCGAGCCTTGCTGTCACCATGAATGGCTTTACCCATGATGTCATCAGTTTTTTTATATGCCGATTTCTAACGGGTTTGGGTTTAGGGGGGGCAGTTCCGAATCTGGTCACGATCGTGAAGGAAATGTCGCCAAGTACTCATCGCAACCGCTTAATCAATTTTGTTCTCGCCTTTTATGGCGTTGGCGCAATTATTTCAGGTCTGGCAGGCTTGTTCTTGATCTCTACTTTTGGATGGAAAATTGCCTTTTGGATTGCGGGGAGCAGTATTGTCATCGTCCCTTTTATGATGAAAACCTTTCCTGAATCCATCAGCTACCTGATTCATAAAAATCGTCAGACTGAAGTCGTCCAGACATTAAAAAAGCTGAATCCTCATCACATCCATCAACCTCAAATGCACTATGTGGTTGAGATGACAAGCAATACCCAGAAGAACCCTGTTCTAGGCCTATTTACCGAAGGCAAAGCATTCAGGACGTTCCTGATCTGGTCTAGCTTTGCGATGGTGATGTTAATGGTTTATGGCCTGAATACATGGTTGCCAAAACTTATGAATGTTGGTGGCTATTCTTTAGGTTCTAGTATTACTTTTTTGGTCACACTCAATATCGGTGCAATTTTAGGGACATTAGTATTTGGCGTCATTGCCGATAAACTTGGTGCCAAGAAAACGCTTGTTTTAGGCTACATATTGGCTGCGCTATCGATTAGTTGCCTCGGCTTTCATCCACCCAAGCTCATTCTGACCCTGTTATTGATTATCGCTGGCGGTGCAACTGTGGGCTCAATGGCGGTGATACATGCACTCGCAGCAGATTTTTATCCTGCCAATATTCGTTCCACAGGCGTCAGTTTTGCCGCTGCCATCGGTCGTTTTGGCGCAATTGCTGGCCCATTATTTGGTGGCTTCTTGCTCGCCCTTAATCTTCCTTTTGAGCAAAACTTCTTGGTATTTGCTATTCCCGGCATCATCGGTGCAATTACGATCGCCCTCTTTACACATCAGAAATTAAACCCAGTACAACAAATCGTTAAAGGATAATACGATGAATACTCAAGCCAATATTGTTGAACAGATTTGGAAAGAATATATTTTTCAGGGAAACTGGATTAAAACAAATAACTTATCAAGAGACATTATCAATCCAGCAACAGGCGAAATGATCTCAACTGTGCAACTTGCCTCACTAGATAACGTGAACAGTTCCGTCGAAATCGCTGTAGAAGCACAAAAATCGTGGAAAAATACCAGCTTTGAAAGCCGTGCCAAGATACTCAGAAAAGCAGCGCAATTTTTTGAAGAGAATATTCAAACCTTCATTGACTGGAATGTTCAGGAGTGTGGTTCAACATTGTTAAAAGCTGGCTGGGAAGCGAATGCCTGCATAGAACAGTTATATATGGCTTCCTCCATGCCGATGGCAGCAGCAGGAGAAATTTTCCCATCTTCCATTCCAGGCAGAACAAACGTCTGGCAGCGTGTTCCTTTAGGCGTTGTAGGTGTCATTTCGCCGTGGAATTTCCCTTTATTGCTATCCATTCGCTCAATCGCACCTGCTTTGGCAATGGGTAATAGCGTAATTCTTAAGCCTTCAGAATTTAGTAATGTTACTGGTGGAGCCTTGCTGGCGTGGCTTTTCCAGATGTCAGGATTACCTGAGGGGAATTTTCAGGTAATCAGCGGCGAAAGTGAGATCGGTGAAGCATTGGTAAATCATCCGCTTGTTAATCTGATTTCTTTCACTGGCTCAACCGCTGTAGGCAAAAAAATTGCTGAATCTTGTGCCAAACAATTGAAAAAATGTGTGCTGGAATTAGGCGGTAATAACGCCATGATTATCTGCGAAGATGCAGATATTGATACTGCTGTAAACAATGCCGTTTGGGGTAGTTTTCTGCATCAAGGGCAAATTTGCATGCAAACAGGTCGCCATTTAGTACATCGCAGTATTGCAGATGAATATATTCAAAAATTAAAAGAAAAGGCGTCATCTCTCAAGGTTGGCGATCCGTCTTCACCAGAAACTCAATTGGGCCCGTTAATTAATGCCAATCAGCATCAGAAAGTCTGCCGTATGGTTGAAACTGCGGTTGAACAAGGCGCGACTCTGGAATGCGGTGGTCAAGGAAATCAATTATTCTTCCATCCAGCCGTTGTGACCAATATCAGTAAAGACAATCCTCTTTTTACACATGAAATTTTTGGCCCTGTCGCACCGATCCTGATTTTTGATGATATTGCAGAAGCGATTGAAATCGTAAATTCATCTAAATATGGTCTAGCTGTTGCCATTCATACGGCGCGCACCGCTTGGGCCTATGACTTAGCTAAGGACATTAAAAGCGGCATGATTCATATCAATGACCAAACCGTCAACAATGAATATCATGTCCCGTTTGGAGGAATGGGGGAATCAGGATATGGTGGGCGCTTCGGCGGGCCAGCAAATTTTGATGAATTCAGTCAGCGCCAATGGGTCAGTATTTTAGATAAAGGGATTCAATATCCCCTTTAAACATTCCTTTAAATACAATAAAAAACCTAACGCTTCAGTTAGGTTTTTTATTGCTCGCTGAGTACTTTATTAAACGGCTTGAACCTCTAAATTTATGAGCTTCGGGTAATATAGCGTGTATCCAGTTGCTTTACCGATGGGCATCCGATTTGTGCCAAAGTACGATCGACATCCTGTTTTAACAATGCAATCACTTCATTAACCCCAACCTCTCCTTTTGCAGCCAGCCCATATAAAGTCGCACGGCCCAAACATACCATATTCGCTCCCAGACATAAGGCTTTGACAATATCGGAACCACGTCTAAAACCGCTATCGATAAAGATGGGTTGATGAATAGAACTGGAAATATCGTATAAGGCTTCCATCGGAGAAATACTACAATCGAGTTGGCGTCCACCATGATTGGAAAGAATGACCCCGTCTGCACCACATTGAATGGCGCTTTGAGCATCCTCCAGACGAACAATACCTTTGACCAATAAAGTATGTGGCCAGATATCACGAAGCTTTTTTAAACTTTCCAGATTGAAACAGGTATCCATCTGACGGCTCATCAACGCAGCTTGTATTTCCAGACTCTGCGCCTCCGAAGTCACAAAATTAGCCAATTGTGGCATTCCCTGTTGAAGAAATCGCAATGACCAAGCAGGATGCAACATACCATCCAGCACCAAACTTGGTGAAAATCGTAGCGGAAGCGCAAACTCATTACGAATATCTCGTTCTCGATAGCCATTTACTCCAACATCCAGAGTAATGACCAAAGTGGTATATCCCGCTTTTAGCGCTCGATGAACCATTTGAACTGCTAATTCTTCGTGTACAACATAGAGCTGAAACCACTTTTCACCATCACATGCTTGAGCAACGTCTTCAATCGACATATTTGAAGCTGTCGAGAGCATGAAAGGAATATTCGCGCGGGCTGCACTTTTTGCCAGTAAAGCATCTGCTTTAGGCCAAAAGGAGCTATTTAAACCTGTGGGTGCAATTGCAAAAGGCGCATCCCATTTCTTATTAAAGAGTTCACAAGAAATGTCACGGTGACTGATATCAACGAAACGCTGTGGCTTAAATCGCCATTGATCGAAAACGGATCGATTATGCTGCAGACCTTTTTCATCCTCAGCACCACCCTCTAAATAATCGAAAATAATCCGTGGCAGTTGAGCTTTCGCTTGACGTCGATAGTCTTCAACATTGATGAATTGACGTGACACAACAGTTTCCCTTCTATTGGTTTTTTAGACAGATCCTTGTGGTTTTCTAATGCCAATGTTTCGCTTTACTGGTTTTACCAATACCAGGATTGAAACTATTGGTCGGATCCAGTTGCCTTAAATGCGCCTGATACGTTGGCGAAGCCTGATAGAGATGACCAACATTATGTTCTGCTGGATATTTTGCACCGCGTGCCTCGAGATAAGAGAGAACCTCATTTTTAAATTGTTTGGCATCCACACCATCTTTAAGCAGATAATCTTGATGTGATACCAGACAAAAGAAATGCCCACAGCAGCTTTCCATCATCACCTGTTTTTGTAGATGCTCGGGTAAACGAATTAACCACTGTTGGTCATTTCGTCTAAATGCGACATCAAACGACACCAAACGCTGATTCGGATCAATTGATCGACTTTCGCAGTAGTAAACAACACAACCACCGACAGCAAAACGGATCAGAAATACATTCTTTTCTTCTTTTTTATCGCATAGAAAAAAATGCGCTTTCTTTCCAGTAAAGAAATCATTTAATAATTTTTGCAATTCGTCATTCTGTTGTGCATCAATCTTAATCATCAATAAATGCTGATACTTTTGATGAAATTCTTGTATACGCGGCTCAATCCATGACGGCGAAAGACGATTAAACAACTGAATACAGCGATCAGCAGTATTGTTAGGCAAGAAAGGAACTTGTTTGAAAAATTGATCAATCTTTGATTTAAATGCAAATAAATTCGGGATTTTCTCAGCACCCCAGATATCAATCGCCTTATACATATGTTTTGCATAGCGTTGTGTCATCTCAAATGCATTTTTATGAATATATTCAGCTTGAATAGGCAGTTCCGATAAATGTTCTAATAAATATTTACGTAATTGAATGAACTGCACTTCATCATTACTCCCTATCAGATAGGTACTTGCCTCAGCAGCTGCGGCAAAAGTCGGTAAACGCACAGCAAAAACCGCTAATTTACCCGAACATCCAGCACTGTCATGTAGATATTCAGGATTGCCATTGTATCTTGTTGGCATTGCAGAAGTCGTATCTCTTAAGGTTGCGGCATAATCATCTGCCCAGATACGTCCTTCCCAATGTTGTGAGTGCGCGGTTAAATAGTTTTTCTGTTCTAAATTTTGGAAAATTTCTTCGGGTGTAGCACCTAAATCAATGCCTAAATGATTGACGAGAATTAAACTTCCATTCTCATCAATTTGGGCAAATAGAGATTTTTCGGTATATGCAGGCCCTCTTTGAATCAGAGAACCTCCCGAGTTATTGCAAACACCGCCAATGACTGAGGCACCAATACAAGAAGAACCGATAACTGAATGAGGTTCACGACCATAAGGTTTTAACGCATTTTCCAGCTCTGTTAACGTGGTACCAGGAAAAGCAATTAACTGTGTTGCCTGCTCCAACAATTGCAAACCCTTCAATTTGCTCGTACTTATGACTACCACATCACGGTCATAATTATTTAAATCAGGCGTAGCTCCGCCCGTTACACTAGTATTCGATGCCTGCAAGATCATGATGACATCATGCTGCACACAAATCTCTAATACCTTCCATAGTTCCAATAAGGTTTCAGGAATGACCACAGCAATTGCATCACCTTTTCCAATCCGAAATCCTTTTAAATAAGGGGCTTTGGCAGATTCTTTCAGCAAAATCTGACGGGATTTAAGCAAATCTCGAAATGCATCAATAACTGGGTTTTCTTGCATGTAACAGCATCCTATCTTGTAATTTTAAATATGCCTCGAGCCGTTAATTTTCTACTGTGACAATCTCCAGTAAAGTCGGTTGATCAGAGGCAAGCGCCTGTTTAAATCGGTTAATAAATTCCTCATCATTGCTGATGCGATGCGCCTCAACACCATAACCTTGTGCAATCTGAGTAAAATCGATATCAGGCACATCCATTCCAGGGACATTTTCTGCTTTTAAAACATCAGCGAACCAACGTAATGCACCATAGGTTCCATTTTTCAAAACAATAAAAATAACAGGAATTTTATATTGAGCGGCAGTCCATAATGCCGTAATACTGTAATTGGCGGAACCATCGCCAATAATCGCTACAACTCTACGTTGTGTATGTGCCAACTGAATCCCTACAGCAGCAGGCATACCAAATCCAAGTCCACCTGCAGCAGCAAAGAAATAGCTACCTTGCCCTTTAATATTCAAGCGCTCCCAGAGAATGCTCATGGTTGAGGTAGATTCATTGGTAAAAATCGTATCCTCAGGCACCAGATCATTGAGCAAATCAAATAATCGTTCTGGCTTAATATAATTTCCTTGGCTAGGTTCTGCCAATTTAGCCCGTGGTCGAGGCGTAACCTCACCTTGTTTTTTCTCTACCACCTGACTTAAACGCGCCAAACTATCCTTTAAATCACAAATATAGCTTATTCCCATTGCTGCTCTGGCAGCTTCATGAATATCACAGCTAAAAGCAATTAATTCGGTATTTTCTCCGAGATACAGCCCAGGTTCATATTGGTGATAGCGAAATACAGGTGCACCGAAAACCAGTACCAAATCATAATCTTTAAAAATTGCTGAAATCCCCGCAATACTTGCTGGCAAGATTCCCTGAAAATAAGGATGCATGGTTGGAAAAGGACAGCGCGGTGAAGACGGTGCAATCCATACGGGAACATTTAAGGATTCTACAAATTGAAGTGCATTTTCATTTGCATATTGACGGTCAACATCTGTTCCGAGAACCACAGCAACTTTTTTAGCAGAATTAATTTTTTGAGCAATTGTTTTTAAATCATGATCGGATAAACATTGTGAAGATACGACATTCTTCCTTAATAAATGCTCACTTTGTTCATCGACCTCTATATCCCAATCACTATAAGGTATGGAGACATACACAGGCCCAGCAGCTTCAGTTTTTGCAAGATCAATAGCACGATTGATCGCATGCGGAACTTCATTGGCACTTGCTGGCTCATGGCTCCATTTCACCAAAGGTTTGGGTAATTGGGTTGCTTCTAAATTGGTTAATAAAGCTTCTACCCCCATCATGGCACGGGTTTGCTGCCCCGATGTAATCACTAGAGGCGTATGCGAGTTCCATGCATTACTTAAGGCCCCCATTGCATTGCCTGTTCCTGCCGCTGAATGTAAATTTACAAATGCAGGCTGCCCTGTTGCCTGAGCATAACCATCGGCAATACCAACCACCGTACCTTCATGTAAACCTAAGATATATTGGAAATCAGCTGGAAAATTTTTTAAGAAAGGAAGCTCATTCGAACCAGGGTTTCCAAACACCTTGTTAATTTTATTTTTTCTTAAAATATCATAAGTATACTGCTGAACTGTTTTCACAATATTTCCTTGATTGTGTGATTCACTACAAATCTTAGAATCAGCCAAAATATAGATCAAATTAATAATAAATATTATCTCTTATAGCCCTCATCTATGTAGAGTAACTTTTTGTTCAACATAACCTTTAAGCGAAAACGAAAAGTCTCAATCATTCAGTCAGCTCTGCGAAAGCGTATCCTGTAAGAAATCAATAAACCATTTCTGAGCCGTTATATCGCCAGCTTTTTTATACCAATGTAAGGTGACATCAATCTCAGGTAACTCAAATGGCAGGTCATAAATTTTAATATTGGTATTTGACTTAAAAAAAGCACCAATTCTCATGGGTACAGTCACAATGAGATTATGCTTTTCAATCAGTTCATTCAAAATACTAAATTGAGGAACCCTTAATTTAATTTTACGTCGCAGACCTTTTTGGTTTAAATAGTTTTCAATCAGGTTATGTCCTGTAGATGCCAAAACAACTGCATGATTTTCTTTTAAAAAGGTTTCCAGCGTTAACTGATGATTGACTAGCTGGATATCTTTACTGAGCAAACAGACATATTTTTCTTGAAATAATCTCAGGGTATTTAAATTTCTATCTTCTAAATTTCTATTACAGATCGCAGCATCAACTTTTCCCGTAATCAGCCAGTCCGTGAGCTTATTCATATCCACAGTAACGACTTCCAGAGAAATATTGGGTGCTATTTTTTCCAGACTTTCATAGATTTTTGGCAAAAAGTACATTGCCCCAATATCGGTTAACGCAATTTTGAAACAGCGTTCACTATTGGCGATATCAAAATTGGTGACTTTACTAATCGTATTTTCAATATCAATGAATGGCTGATTTAAAGACTCATAGAGCTGAGTTGAATACGCTGTAGGAATCATGCCATCTTTTGTTCTTGTAAATAGCTGATCCTTAAATATATATCTCAATCTCGACAAATTATGGCTCACAGATGGCTGTGTAATATTCAAGCGCTCTGCTGCGATACTGACACTTTGCGTATCGTAAATTGTTATAAATACTTTTACTAAATTGAGATCAATCATCATAGATACTGCTAATAGTAGTCTCAAGAAAACTAAGCTTTTAGCGATAGTAGAGTCAACCCTTGCGAAGATATTTTTAATCGATCTTTTGTTTGAGGATGCTAATAAAGTGAATCTGCTTACATGGTGATTACATAAATTTAAGCATTAAAAAAGCACTTACAATTAATGCATGTAAGTGCTTGATATATATGGTGGGCCCACCGTGACTTGAACACGGGACCAACGGATTATGAGTCCGCTGCTCTAACCAACTGAGCTATAGGCCCTATAAATTTCAATCATATCGATATGATCAATGCTGCCTGATCTTAGTTAAATTTAACTTAAATTACAAGCAGATGATTTTATCAAACCACCAAAATAGTGTTAAAAATCATAAACTGCGCTGATTCTATCTGATCTCTATATAATGAGTAAAGCAAATATTGCACGGTTTTGATCATTTAAAAGCCACCCAGATTTCTCTTATCTGAACTTTTCGGATATGTATTTTCCTCAAAACTCGTATTACACTGCGACCTCACATTGCGAATGATCACGGATATGAAAAAGTTTTTAGGAAAATCTATTTTTAAAGCAACAGGTTGGAAATATAACGTTGATCCAGCAATCTTAGAAAAGAAACAAGTCATTATCGGTTTTGAACATACATCCAATCTCGATACCATCCTCTCTCTGGCTTTATTTGAAATTTTAGAGATTAAAATTCATACACTAATTAAAAAAGAATTATTCAAAGGCCCTTTAAAGCCTATTTTAGAGCATTTAGGCGGTATCCCTGTTGACCGTAAAGCCAGTAAAGATATTGTCACGCAAATGGTTGAGCTTTTTAACCAGAATGAGCGTTTTAATTTGGTCATTGCACCAGAAGCAACCCGCGCTAAAGATGGTGAGGCGCGTAAACCGATCCGTACCGGTTTCTGGCATATCGCCAAAGCTGCCAATGTGCCCATCATTCTGATGTATGCCAATGCACGTACCAAACAAGGCGGCATCTTGGGTAAAATCTACCCAACCGATCTACAGCAAGATCTGGAAAAAATCAAAGCGCTGTATGCGGAATACGATATTGATGTAAAAATTAATTAATTGATTCAATCTATTTGATCAATCTTTGATGCTTGATCAAGATTTTAAATTTTGAATATGAGTTAGGGCAGTTTTCAACAAAACCTTCGCTATGCTAATATTCCTGCACTTTTTTGAGTTTTAATTTTTTGGAGTTACTTCCATGGCGGGTCATTCTAAATGGGCCAATATTAAGCATCGTAAAGCTAAACAAGATGCAAGTCGCGGTAAAGTTTTTACTAAATATATCCGTGAAATCGTAACCGCTGCACGTTTAGGCGGACCAGATGCTGCAAGCAACCCACGTTTACGTGCTGTTGTCGAAAAAGCACTTTCTGTGAATATGACACGTGACACCATTAACCGTGCGATCCAGCGTGGTGCTGGCGGCGAAGATAATGATGATTTAAAAGAAGTAACCTATGAAGGTTATGGTGTTGGTGGGGTTGCCGTTATTGTTGAAACAATGACAGATAACCTGAACCGTACCGTTCCAGACGTTCGCCATTGTTTCTCTAAAACCAATGGTAACTTGGGTACCAATGGTTCGGTTGCGTACCTGTTCACTAAACGTGGCGAAATTTCTTTTGAAGATGTGTCTTTAGAAGATAAAGTTATGGAAGTCGCTTTAGAAGCGGGTGCTGATGATATCGAGATCGATGAAGATAGTATCTTGGTAATCACCAGCCCAGAGAGCTTTGGTGATGTTCAGGATGCACTTACAGCAGCAGGTTTAAAATCTGACAATGCCGAAGTTGTAATGAGCCCATCAACTAAAGCTGAAATCAATGATATTGATCAAGCGAAACAAATCATGAAAATGATCGATATGCTTGAAGATCTTGATGATGTTCAAAACGTTTATACCAACGTTGAATTCTCTGAAGATGTTTTAACGCAACTTGATGCTTAAACATTTCTGCTGAGTAAAAAATGCATCTTTTTAGATGCATTTTTTTATAGCTTGTTTAAAAGTTTATAGCAGTTAAAAACATTATATTCTTTAATGACGAAGCTTGAATGCAGCGCCACAACACTGTCAATCTTACCAATACGGCGTAACAAGATTTCACTATAGTCATCCATATTACGGGCCACCAATTCCAAAATAAAATCAGCACTCTGCCCTGTTACTAGAAATGCATTGGTGACTTCCGGAATATCTTCTAGTTCTTGTAAGAACTTATCAAAAGTTTCGCTGTCGTGTTTACTTAATGAAACCTGCAACAGAATATGTAGGCTAAACCCCAGCTTATTAAAATTAATTTCTCGTTTGAGCTGTCCCATCACTTGGGATTCAATCAGATTTTTAATACGGCGATGCACTGAACTGACCGAAAGATTAATACGTTCTGATAGTTCATTCAGATTGACATCTTCATGGGTTAAAATTTCTAGAATTTGTTTATCAAAACGGTCCAATTCCATTTTTACAGTCCTCATAATTTATCTACGTTTTTTCGGAACTGTCTACACTCAGTAATTTTTAAGGGTCAAGGGAAAACATTCGTTTAACTTTTGACGATGCTGCATGGATAACGCAAACATGATTCCGATAAACTTTTGGTTCATCTTTGTCTCAAAGCCGAAACAAGACCTTTTGAGCAACTGTTCAACTGATCTCCCAATAGTTGAACAACTCGTTTCGATCCCCATCACACCCTGAAACATAAGATAACAAAGCCTTTTTACAATTATTTCCCTCTTTTCAGTTTTTTTAAAGTAAATTTGGTAATTATTTCTACTATTTTCTGCTTAAAACGAATTTTCTTTTAAAAATTAATTTTATTCACCAATAATTTTTTACTTTTCTGGCAATTTTTCTATTTTCTTTCTCATAAAAAAGCCCTGACTGTTTCAATCAGGGCTTTTTTACAGAAAAATTATTTATAAACCACGCCAGTCGACACGTGCATTACGCTCAGTGGCATAAATGCGCTGTACATATTGTCCAAGCGGCAAGTCGGATAAATAGTCATAATACTGTTTCAGTTCACCGTTAAACTGTTCAATATCGTCATTTTCCAATTCCCACGGCGTTCCCTTAATCACTAATAAAGGCGCGAGAATTGAACAGACTGCAATATCGGCCAGACCTAAACGGTCACCGACCAGATAACGTCCTTGATTATCGATCAGGCGTTGGTTGAGATCTGTAATCAGTTCCGTCATACGCAACTTGGATTGCGCGACTTTTTCAGGGCTCAACTTATAATTGGTTGAAACCAGACTTTTTAAGATCGGCTTAGAAATTTTTTCAAACTGACGTAAATAGCCCTGCTCACCCATCATGATTTCAAGTGGATGATCACCGACTGATAATGCATGGGCCAAAGACCAGCGACGAACATGCACACCTAACTCATCAGCAAGCTTATCAATCTCTAAGGCTTGCTCACGTAACTGCTCATCACGTCTTAATAACGCATGCTCAGGATATGTCGTATCAAGATATAAAGCGATTTGGGTGGAATCAGCAATCCAGTGTTTATCATCCTTCAACATTGGCAATAAATATTGCCCTGATTTTAGGAAAGTAAATGCACGATGGAAGCCAGGAATCAAATTATGTGCAACATAGTCCAACTCCTTATGATCTAACAACCAGCGAGCTTTTTCACAATAGTGAGATAAAGGAAATTGGTATAAAACCCGCATAGACTCTCCAGATTTATTTTTCTACTCGATCAAACATAAGGTTTTTCATACTTTAGAAGTAAAAGCTAATGAATACAATGTCCTTTTCTGCCTATCTTTTTTAATTTTGGCGAAGTTTTCTTTATCAATATTCTTGGTGAGATTATTCATTTCTTTCATAGCAAAAGATTTTTTGTACCGTTCATTCAAGTCCAAATAATCATAACCCATTATTTTAACTGGAAATTTAATATTCATTTTTTTGTTATTTTTACCATAAAAAATGCTTAAGAATTATTGTGATAACTAAGCCATAACTGATGGTTTAGTGGAAAAGTAAAACTTTTGTAAAGTTCCTCTTATCTATTAGAGGTGCTCACATGTCCAGTAATCAATCAGTGATCCAAGCGCAAGTACAACTGATTTCAAATGATCAGCAGGCCATTAATGCTGCCTATCAAGTTGCTGACTTTGCATTAGAAGATCGAAATAATCGAGATCAAAATCGTGTCTTACCCACCGAACAAATCGTTCAATTTAGCCAAAAAGGTCTCGGTGGAATCCGTGTGCCGCAACAATATGGCGGTGCATTTGTCTCCAACAAAACTTTGGCACATGTATTTCGTATTTTAACTAAGGCCGATGCCAATGTCGGACAAATTCCACAAAACCAGTTTGGTCTTTTAAATTTTATCAATATCACAGGTTCAGATTCACAAAAGCAATTTATCTATTCTGAAATTCTTGCCGGCAAACGCATTGCCAATGGTGGCCCTGAGAAAAATTCTAGAGATACCAAAGCCATTCAAACGAAGCTAAATTTTGAACATAATAAATATTTTTTAAACGGTGAAAAATTTTACTCCACAGGAACTAGCTTTGCAGACTGGTTAGCCATCCGCGCACTCCATCCTGAAGGTTATACCGTATTGGTAATTGTTGATCGTCATGCCAAAGGCGTGGAAGTGATTAATGACTGGAATGGCTTTGGGCAACGAACCACTGCCAGCGGCACAGTTAAATTAAACAATGTTGAGGTTGATCCTTCATTATTTTTTGATGAACGCATTATTGCCGATACGCCGAATGTGCGTGGTGCTTACTCACAATTGCTACAAGTCGCGATTGATGTAGGCATTGCAGAAGCGGCATTTGATGACACGTTGTCCAGCATCCGTAAGGCAAGACCGATCATCGATTCAGGGGTAGAAAAAGCCAGTGAAGAACATTACACCCTGCAAGAAGTTGGCAAACTCAATATCTTACTCGATGCAGCCATTTTATTACTCGATGATGCTGCCGAATATCTGGATGAACTGGATCAACTCACGGAAATCTCTGCCGAGCAAGCTGCACATGCCTCGATTCTGGTAGCTGAAGCAAAAATCTATGCCAATGATGCGGCCCTGCATATCTCAGAAAAATTACTGGAACTTGGCGGCAGCCGTGCCAGTCTGAGCCAGCATAATCTTGATCAACACTGGCGCAATGCCCGTGTGCATACCTTACACGATCCTGTGCGTTGGAAATTCCATGCCATTGGTGACTATTACCTCAATGGTACGCACCCTGCCCGCCATGCTTGGATTTAAGGAGTAAATCATCATGACTTCATATCAAGAATTACAAGGTTTTGCCAAAACTCATTTTAAAGCAGCACATGTTATTCAGAGTGATGCAGAAGCACTGGATATTGCGACCCAACTGAGTCAGCAGTTTAAGCAAAATGCAGTGGAACGCGACGCAAATCGGGACTTACCTTTTACAGAAATCGAAGCGTATAGCCAATCAGGTTTATGGGCAATTACCGTACCTAAACAGTATGGCGGTGCAGAGGTTTCCAGCCTCACCGTAGCCAAAGTCATTGCCCTATTTAGTGGTGCGGATGGTTCGATTGGGCAAATTCCACAAAATCACTTCTACGCATTGGAAGTACTGCGTAATACAGGCACAGACGCACAAAAGAAACATCTCTATCAAGAAGTTTTACAAGGCGCTCGTTTTGGCAATGCACTGGCTGAATTTAAAACACGTACTTCTGCGCATAAGCAAACCACATTGATTCCAAGCGAAAACGGTTATCTGATTCAAGGGGAAAAGTTTTATTGCACAGGCAGTTTATTCGCCCATCGTATTCCAACCTTAGTGCTGGATGAAGCGGGTAATGAGTTTCTGGCTTTTGTACAACGCGACAGCCAAGGCCTTGAGCTGATTGATGACTGGTCTGGTTTTGGTCAACGCACCACAGGTAGTGGCACAGTCAAGTTTAATCAGGTCTTTGTTGCCAAAGAAGATGTGATTCCTTTTGATACCGCGTTTAAACAACTGTCTTTGGTTGGCCCCTTTGCGCAAATCATGCATGCTGCGATTGAGGTTGGGATTGCCCGTGCTGCATTTGAGGAAACATTACAACGCGTGCGTGTGGCGCGTCCCTGGATTGATGCCAATATTGAGTCCGCAACTCAAGATCCATTAACACTGTCTGAATTGGGTCGCGTAGCAACTGATGTTAAAGCCAGTGAACTCCTACTCAAACAAGCAGCTCAATCAGTTGATATCGCTAAGCAGGAACTCAATGCAGAGAACTTAGCCAAAGCCTCAATTGATGTCGCCAAAGTTCGTGCGCATAGTACAGAAATCGCCTTAAAAGCATCATCAAAACTCATTGAATTGGCAGGCAGCCGCGGTAGTCAACGTGCTGATGGTCTCGATCGTCATTGGCGTAATGCACGTGTACATACCTTGCACGATGCCGCGCGCTGGAAATATTACTTTATTGGCAATTATGTCCTGAACGGTATCTTACCACCACGCCGGGGGACGCTGTGATGAGTCAAAATCTCCCAAAGAAAATTTTACTAAACGCCTTTGATATGAACTGTGTTGGCCATATCAATCATGGCTTATGGACGCATCCACGCGATCAATCACATCGTTTTAATGAGCTGAATTATTGGACTGAATTGGCACAAACCTTAGAACAAGGTTTGTTTGATGGTTTATTCCTCGCAGATATTACGGGCGTTTATGATGTCTACCAAAATGGGATCGATCTGACCTTAAAAGAGTCGATCCAGTTGCCTAGTCATGATCCTTCGACCTTGATTTCGGCAATGGCCTTGGTGACACAGAATTTAAGCTTTGGCGTGACTGTCAATCTCAGCTATGAACAGCCCTACCAATTTGCACGCCGTTTTGCCAGTCTTGATCATTTAACCCGAGGTCGTCTGGGCTGGAATATTGTCACAGGTTATCTGGATAGTGCTGAACGCCTGATTGGACAAAAAGGCTTAAAAGATCATGATGCGCGTTATGATCAGGCCGAGGAGTTTTTACAACTTTGCTATCAATATTGGGAAGGTTCTTGGGAAAATGATGCTTTAAGGAAAGACAAGCAACAGCGTATTTTTACTGATCCAAACAAAGTCCACACGATCAATCATCAAGGTCAATATTACCAAAGCCAAGGTGTGTTTCAGGTGGCGCCATCAGTACAACGCACCCCAACTTTATTTCAGGCCGGTGCTTCGCCAAAAGGATTACAGTTCGCTACACGTCATGCAGAATGTATTTTTATTGGTGGTGATCAACCTGAGAAGATTCGTCAGCAAGTTAATAAAATACGTCAGCAGGCTACGCAACAAGGTCGTGATGCACATGGCATTAAGATCTTTGTCGGGATTACTGTTGTTGTCGCTGAAACACACGAACTCGCACAGCAAAAACTGGCTGAATATCGCCAATATGCCAGCCCAGAAGCAGGTTTAGCCCATTATGCCAGCTCAGTCGGTATTGACCTTGCCAAGTTTGCTGATGATGAGGCAATCCCCTATCAAAAAAGCAACAGCATTGCTTCCGTCAATGAAAAATTTAAAGAACAGCGTATCAGTAAAAATGACCTGAAAGCCCAACATGTTCTCGGTGGACGTTATCCTCTCATCGTCGGCAATGGTACTGAAGTTGCTGAATATCTGATTGAGCTGCTTGATCAGACAGGCATTGATGGCTTTAACCTGACCCGTACCGTTGCCCCTGAATCACATCATGATTTTATTCGATTGGTGATTCCAGAGTTACAACAACGTGGACGTTATAAAACTGAATATGCAACAGGTTCACTGCGTAACAAACTGTTTGCTCAAGGCGATCATTTAGCCGCAAGCCATCCTGCAGATCAGTTCCGATGTAGAACGCATAACAACATAGATGATCTAAAAAGAATTGAAGAAATTAGTGCTTAGCATTTAAACATTTAAGAATAGAATTGGAGAAATAAATGGCTCAAACTGCCTCAAAAAAATGGTTAGGTATTGGCCTTGTCGTTGTTATCGCGATTATCGCGTTATTCATCTGGAATAAACAAAGACACAGTAGTAGCAGTGAATTGGTGATTGGGATTAGCCCTTCTTTTGCACATCCACTACAAGTCGCTGTAGATGAAGCCAAACAACAGGGTTTAAATGTGAAATTGGTGGAATTTTCCGATTGGAATACGCCAAACATTACCTTAAATCATGGTGACATTGATGCGAACTTTTTCCAGCATCAACCCTTCTTGGATAATGCGATTAAGGAAACTGGCTTCAAGCTAAAATCCTTTGCTGCGGGTGCGGCTTCTCATGTAGGACTGTATTCGAAAAAATATAAAAGCTTTGATGAACTTCCAAATGGCGCAACGGTTGCCATCCCCAATGATCCCGTGAATCAAGGCCGTGCCCTACTGCTTTTACAACAAGCTAAGCTGATTGAACTGAAAGACAGCAACAATCATCTTTCTGCACTAAAAGACATTACTGCAAATCCGAAAAATCTGAAATTTACCGAAGTTGAAGGCCCTCAAACTGCACGTGCGATTGATGATGTTGATTTAGCTTTTGGCTATCCACATTACTTACGCTTGGCTAAAACGGCTGATCCTGAAAGTGCCCTACTGTTTGATGACAACACCAATAAGCGTTATGCCATTTTATTTGTGGTGCGTGATGACTATCAGGACAAAGACAACAAGCTACAGAAATTTGTCGAGATTTATCAAAACTCGCCGAAGGTCAAAGCCGCATTAGACAGCGATTTCGGCCCAACGCTCTGGTTCCCTGGTTGGAAATAAGGAGAACAATGATGGTGAGTTTTGGTTCACAGGTCGATTTTTCAGTTCCCCATCTGAAAATACGCGGTTTAAATAAATTTTATGAAGTACAGGGCCAACGCTTACATGCCTTAAAAGACATTAACCTCGATATTCCTAAAGCGCAGATTGTCGGTATTATCGGAAAAAGTGGTGCGGGTAAATCATCACTGATCCGTACCTTGAATGGTCTGGAAGCGATTGATACAGGCAGTATTTTGATTCACCAGCAGAATATTGCTGAGTTGAGTCATGCTGAACTGATCAAAACACGACAAAAAATTGGCATGATTTTTCAGCATTTCAATTTAATGTCTGCAAAGACAGTGTGGGAAAATGTGGCTTTACCGCTACGTATTGCGGGTTATGGCAAGGCTGAAATTGAACAACGGGTGAATGATGTACTGACGCTGGTTGGATTAAGTGCCAAGCATCAGGATTATCCGTCCCAACTTTCAGGTGGGCAGAAACAACGTGTTGGTATTGCCCGTGCCTTGGTTTCTCAGCCTGAAATTCTGCTCTGTGATGAAGCAACCTCGGCACTCGACCCCGAAAGTACCGCCAATATCCTCGCTTTGTTAAAACAGATCAATCAAGACTTGGGTTTAACCATTGTCTTGATCACGCATGAAATGCAGGTCATACAGGAAATCTGCGATCAAGTGGTGGTGATTGATCATGGTGAAATCATCGAGTCTGGGCAAGTCTGGTCGGTATTTTCGAATCCACAACAACCGATCACGCAAGAATTACTCAATTTTGAACAGGTGAATTTACCCTTTGAACTGAGCCAATCTGCTGATCAGCACAGCACACAGCAGATTTTAAAACTCAAATATGTAAGTGAATCGAAATCGGTTCCTGATCTGTATGAATTGCTGGGCAGTTTTAATAGCCCCGTTCAGGTCTATCATAGTCAGGTAGATACTATTCAACAGCGAACCATTGGCTCACTGGTGATTGGCATTGGTCATCTCGGATTTGACTTAAATGATGCACAATTTGAACAACATCCTGCCATTACACAACTTGAGGTGATCGGTTATGTACAATCAACTCATTGATCTATTGTTAACAGGCACTATCGATACCTTAGTCATGGTAGGGGTTTCTGCCTTTATTGCCTTTTTGATTGGCCTACCGATTGCCTTGATTTTAGTGAGTACCGCAGATTTTGGCATCTATCCGTCCAAGAAAATTAATCAGTCCTTAGGTTGGGTCATTAACATTACCCGCTCTGTCCCTTTCCTGATTTTAATGGTGGCATTGATTCCATTTACCCGCTGGATTGTCGGAACAAGCTATGGCGTATTAGCTGCAATTGTACCCTTAACCATTGCCGCAATTCCCTTCTTTGCCCGTATTGCAGAAGTCAGCTTACGCGAAGTCGATCAAGGTCTAATTGAAGCCGCACAAGCCATGGGCTGTAACCGCAAACAGATTTTTTGGCACGTACTCCTTCCCGAAGCATTACCAGGCATCATTGCAGGCTTTACCGTGACCATTGTGACCATGATCAGTTCTTCAGCCATTGCTGGTGCGATCGGAGCAGGCGGGCTCGGAGACATTGCCTACCGCTATGGTTATCAGCGTTTTGATATGCAAGTCATGCTGGCGGTGATCGTGGTACTGATTGTTTTGGTGATGCTGGTTCAAACCACAGGTGATCATATTGCCCAACAGTTCGATAAACGCAAAGTTTAATGTCGAATTGATAATCCGCTCTAGCCATGACTTTGTCATGGCTTTCATGTAAAATCAGCAGCAATTTTTATATTACACATTTGTGAGTGGTTTCATGGGTTTTAATTGCGGTATTGTTGGTCTGCCAAACGTAGGTAAATCTACATTATTTAATGCATTAACAAAGGCAGCCATTGCTGCTGAAAACTTTCCGTTCTGTACCATTGAACCGAACACAGGCATCGTACCCGTACCAGATCCACGTTTGGACAAACTTTCTGCAATCGTAAAACCACAACGTATTTTACCAACCACAATGGAATTCGTTGATATCGCAGGTCTTGTTGCAGGTGCATCAAAAGGTGAAGGCTTAGGTAACCAGTTCCTTGCCAACATCCGTGAAACAGATGCCATTGCACACGTAGTTCGTTGTTTTGAAGATGAAAATGTCATTCACGTGAATGGTAAAATTGACCCATTAGATGACATCGCAACCATCAACACTGAACTGGCACTTGCGGATCTTGATACCGTTGCAAAAGCATTATTACGCTTAACTAAAGCAGCAAAAGGCGGCGACAAAGAAGCAGTTGCAACCAAAGCAGTTTTAGAAAAAATTCAGCCTTTACTTGATGAAGGCAAACCAGCACGTGCGGCTGACCTTTCTGATGACGAACGTAAAGCAGTTCGTGGTTTCGGTTTAATGACGCTTAAACCAACCATGTACATTGCCAACGTGGCAGAAGATGGTTTTGAAAATAACCCACATCTTGACGCAGTAAAAAAATTGGCTGCTGAAGAAAATGCGATTGTTGTACCGCTTTGCAACCAGATCGAAGCAGAAATTTCATTACTTGAAGATGAAGATCGTGCTGAATTCCTTGAAGCAATGGGTATGGAAGAGCCAGGTTTAAACGTGGTGATTCGTGCAGGTTATAAATTACTTGGCCTACAAACCTATTTCACCGCGGGCGTACAAGAAGTTCGTGCTTGGACAGTTAAAGTCGGTGCAACTGCGCCACAAGCCGCTGGTGTGATTCACACTGACTTTGAAAAAGGCTTTATCCGTGCTGAATGTGTGGCATATGACGACTTCATTCAATATAACGGTGAAAATGGCGCCAAAGAAGCAGGAAAATGGCGTTTAGAAGGTAAAACCTATGTTGTTCAAGACGGCGATGTATTACACTTCCGCTTTAACGTATAAATCAGTTTTTTGATTTCCAAACCGCCAGTAATGACCTTATTGGCGGTTTTTTTTATTTGCTCAAAGATAACGCAACTTTAACAGCCTATTAACTCAATAATTTTTGCAATTGCTGAATCACATGTTGCCGTGCTTTTTTCTGCTTGAAGAGTGTGGGAATATGCAATAAAAAGAACGAATAACGATATTTTTTATGGTCGCGTAAGGCTTCACTCAAATAATGATAGAGCTCGATTGCAGCTTCACGGTGAAAGGCCCATAAAGGCTGTTGCCGATACAGCACCACATAATAGGCATCATTCGGCCAGTTCAATTCATGTTTCTGCTGATAACCACAAGATTCACATATCACCCCACCCCGACTTTGCACTGAATAGCGTGTACTCCAAGCCGTTGAACCATAGCCCTCTGGCAAGTCATGGATCTGGTCAATACCATTAGAAAGATTCGGATAATAAAATGCAGCATGCCAGAAACCGCCACAAGCATCCTGAAAACGCGCATATTCAAAATCTACATGCTGCTGAAAATAATCGACATCTTTTTTCAGCGGAATCTTCGCCAATCGGGCAAATTCAAAATCCGCCTTAGCCTGACATGCGGGACATTTAATGTTTAATTTGCAAGGTAATGACCAATATTCGTAAATTCCTGTCATGTGTTTTTTAATTCTGACCACCACATTTGAATAGTGATAGCTTAACAACTGAATGAGTCTTTTAGAATCTTTGAATCCAATAAATGAAAAAGCCAAGTTTGATTAACTTGGCCTTGTATATATGAGTCCAGCTCATCAAGCGACTGTTTGCGGCTTCATATCCATTTCAGCACGTTTCATTTGTGCTTCTTTTAAAATCCGTTGATGCAACGGCTTACGGAAACCCAGTAAGAAAACAAATTCAGCCAAAACAAATAAAGGGCCAATGGCCAAACCGATTAGATCATCCACAAAGGCTGGTTTTTTCTTCTCAAAATAATGTCCGACAAACTGAAACACCCAACCCACGACAAAAATACCAATACTTGCGCCCAGCCAGCTCCACATAGGTAGTGCGGCAATTTTTACAGCGAAGGGATAGGCAACGATCATGATGATCAGCATCAGGATGCCAAACAGCTTATCTAGTGAAATATAATAGAGAATACTGAGTACAATCAGCACGGAAGCTAATGTGACTGAAACACCCGATATTTCTACGCCAGCACGGGCCGTTAAGCATAAAATGGAAAATACAATTAAAGGAATTCCCACAAAATGAGTCACAATATTATTTCGATCTAAGTGATAAGCTGCATATTGACTCAGTAAACGTTCCAGATTTGTCATTTTTCTTTCCTCATATCATTCGTTTATGCTGTTAATCTATAAGAAATAGCGTGATCAAGTTGTCATGTAGCTGACAAATGGATGTCTTTTTAAACAAGGAAAAATCGTGTTAGAGCCGCTTTATATTCAGCATTTAAAAGAAAATTTATGGTTCCGCCATTTAGCTGAACCTTTTCAAAACTTTATTATCGAGCATGGCAAAAAGTACAGCGTTGAGAAAAATGCGGCAGTTTTTCATGCTCAAGATCGCTTTGATGGCGTATATGGCGTGCTGGAAGGTTCGATTAGCCTGGGATATATCGATGTGAATGGCAATGAAGCGATTGCCGCCATTGCTGAGCCGATCATGTGGTTTGGTGAAATTTCCCTGATTGACCAGCAACCCCGTTCGCATGATGCCATTGCCTTAAAAAAGAGTGTCGTACTGCAAATTCCAGCCCAAGCGCTCAATGATTTTTTGCTAAACAATCCCTATTACTGGTATTACTTTGCCCTGCTCACCAGCCAAAAACTACGTTACGTATTTTTAGAGCAAATCGCGATTCAAACCCAAAGCATTAGCCAACGTTTGGCACAGCGTCTGTTATTTATTCTGGAAGGATATGGCAACCGTTCAACGATTCAGGACTTGAATATTCAAATCTCTCAGGATCAACTGGCCAATATGCTGACCGTCTCCAGACAAACGATCAACCACGAACTGAACCAGTTTGAAAAGCAAGGGGTGATTCAATTAGGATTCAAGAAAATTACAGTAATTGATCTGGACAGATTAAGACAATTCGCAACAGTGAGTGATCTAAAAACCTAAGATTAAGAGGTAGCAATTGTGTCTTAACGATTAAGGTCTGGATTGCAATATGCTTTTAAACTTAACGCTAAATTAAAAGACAAACTCTCACTATAAAATGCTACGCATGCTCTAAAATATTTCACAAAATCAGTCTGCTTTCCCTATCTCAACACGTCTACATTAAAGCTAAGCACTATCGCTTATCCTCGCAGATGATAATCATGAGAAAAATCGCAACAATTCTAACAGCAGGCTTATTTACCGTATTAAGCGCTAGCGCATTTGCATGTCCAAAAGGAACTCAACTCCAGGGTGGCACTGGCCCAAATCATAAAGGTGGAAAATGTGTCGCAGCTGGCGTCGTGAAAGCCAAAAAAGAAACCACCAAAGCAACCCATACCGTAAAACATGATGCCATTAAAGCCAAAGACACCACTAAACATGAAGCGATGAAGGCTGCTTCGGCAACCAAAAAAGTAGCGAGTACCACAGCGACTCAAGCCAAACAGGAAGCGGCAAAAACAGTCAAAACCTCATAATCCAACGATAGCTTTAACCATGAAAAAGCGAGATCAATGATCTCGCTTTTTTATATGCACCTCATTATTTAGGAGAGGTATTTCCTAACGCGGGGTTATCAATCGCATCTTTACATTGTGCTTTATCACGCTCGTAGTCTGCCTGCTTTTGGGCAGATACATTTTCCTTATCTTTGACATCGCGCGCCCAAGTATCCAGACTGGTCAATGCCTTACGGCAAAGCGCATATTTCCCTTCAGTCACCGAGTCTGTCATTTTGACATTGATCCGCCAATCAGTGCTGAGCTGGCGTAATGGTTTTCTAACCTTCTCTTCAATTTCAGCCGTTTGCTTGTTATAAACAATCGGATCAATTTCATTAATCAGTTTCCAGGCAGCATTGGCATAGGTCGTTGCATCATTATTGAGTTTTGGCGCTGGCTTGATCTCTACCTTCTCTTTTGGCTCATCACCTGAGTTCCCGCAAGCAGCCAAGAAAAAGGCACTACACAACATGATTGCTGTTACACGAGTGTTTAGATTAGACATATCAGATCGCCGATGAAACATAAGGCCATTATGCTAGTCAATTTGGGAATAATTCTCAATCATTGTTACTGTTTTATCGTGCACAGAATTTTGCGATATCAGCGAAAGATTTCAGATTTATCTTGCGCTAAATTTTTCTGTCTTAATTTCAATAAAACAATCAATACCTCATCAGGAAGTAAATCCCCCATGTCACAAATCAAAATTTATGCATTACAACAAACAATTGAACAGTTTAGAAACCAGCTTTCTCATGCCATTCATAAGGCGCTGGTCGACAGCTTGAATTATCCTGTAGAAAAGAAATTCCAGCGTTTTATCCGTCTTGCGACCAACGATTTTATTTATCCAGAGGATCGCAGTGACAATTATCTGATTATCGAAATATCAATGTTTGAAGGACGTAGTAAAGAAGCAAAAAAACACCTAATCCAGTTAATTTTTACTTATATTCAACAACAATGTGGGATTTCACCCAAGATGTTGAAATCACGATTTTTGAAACACCCAAAGTCAACTGGGGAATTCGTGGGCAAAATGCGGAGGAATTAAAACTAAATTATCAAGTCAATGTTTAAATAAATCAAAGGGCTTTGCCCACAATATTTTTGTCTAACAAAAAGCATGTTTTTTGTGTCATATAGGCTTAATTCAGCAAAAAGTTCTGCTATGCTTAAACACAAATTACTCAGGATAGGATTATTCGCATGAGCGTCACTCTTGGAACTCCACTTCAATCTTCTGCATTTAAGGTTTTACTGTTAGGTTCTGGAGAGCTTGGTAAAGAAGTTGTAATTTCTTTACAGCGCTTGGGTGTCGAGGTTCATGCCGCAGATCGTTATGATCACGCACCAGCAATGCAAGTGGCCCATTTTGCTTATACCCTGAATATGGCCGATCCAGCCGAATTAAAACAACTGATTGAAAAGATCAAACCGAATCTGATTGTTCCTGAAATTGAAGCGATTGCCACTGAAGTCTTGGTTGAAATCGAACAGAATAAAACGGCTACAGTCATCCCCTCGGCTAAAGCGGTGAACCTCACCATGAACCGAGAAGGGATTCGTCGTTTAGCTGCTGAAGAACTTGGTCTACCGACTTCAGCTTATCGCTTTGCCAATACTTTAGAAAGTTTCCGTGCCGCATGTGACGACATTGGTTATCCAAACTTCGTGAAACCTGTGATGTCATCGTCAGGTAAAGGCCAGTCTCGCGTCAAGAGCTTTGATGAAGTTGACGCTGCTTGGGATTATGCAATGCAAGGCGGTCGTGTTAATCAAGGTACTGTGATTATTGAATCGCAAATTGATTTTGATTTTGAAATTACCCTGCTCACCGTCCGTGCTAAAAATCCAGAAACGGGCGAAATTGAAACCCATTTCTGCGATCCGATCGGACACCGCCAAGATGCGGGTGATTATGTCGAGAGCTGGCAGCCACAACAAATGACGCCTGCCGCGCTGGAAGAAGCAAAACGTATTGCCAATAAAGTAACTACAGCTTTAGGTGGCTGTGGTATTTTTGGGGTTGAGTTATTCATCAAGGGCGATAAAGTCTGGTTTAGTGAGGTTTCACCTCGCCCACACGATACAGGTCTCGTGACTTTGGCTTCACAATTCCAAAGCGAATTTGAATTGCATGCCCGTGCCATTTTAGGTTTACCTGTAAATACTGCGCGTCACAGTGTGGCAGCAAGTGCAGTGATCTATGCTGGTGTCGATGCGAAGAACCTCAGCTTTGCTGGCTTAAATCTTGCTTTAGCAAATCCAGATACAGACTTACGCCTCTTTGGAAAACCAGAAGGCTTTAAACGCCGTCGTATGGGCGTTGCCACTGCACGTGCTGAGACCACAGATCTTGCGCGTGAATTGGCACAACAAGCCGCAGACCAAGTGAGCGTACACACTAACTCTTAACCTATTGAGTAGACCCATTTTCATGATCAATACCTCTCCATTGTTGAACTACGTCACCAGTCATCATGATATTCAAGCCATTAACCAATGGCGAACGGATGTAGAAAATCAATTACAGGAGAGTTATGAAAATGGGCAACCGATTCGTGAAGTGATTGGCGCCCGTTCAGATTCGATTGATGAGGCGCTGATCTTTCTCTGGAATCATGCTGGTTTAAATCAAACTGAACTAGGTCTATTTGCAGTGGGTGGCTACGGCCGCCATGAAATGCTGCCCTATTCAGATACCGACATCATGATTTTATCTGAGGATGAAATCAGTGAAGAACAAGAAAAACTGATCTCAACCTTTATTTCTTCTTTATGGGATGTCGGTAATTTCAAACCAGGCATCAGTGTTCGTACCATTCAAAACTGTGTTGAACAAGCCATTAATGACTTGACCGTTGCTACGACGCTGATTGAAGCACGACTCATTACCGGCAATCAACAACTTGCAAAATGGCCGCGTCGTATCGTGGCGCAAACATGGACAGATCAAACCTTTTACGATGCCAAAATGGCTGAACAAGCCAAGCGCTATGCACAGCACAACAATACGGAAAGCAACTTAGAGCCTGATATTAAAAATGCCCCAGGCGGTATTCGTGATATCAACCAGATCGGCTGGATTGCCAAACGTCATTTCCGTGTCAATCGTATTTATGATCTGGTGCATTTAGGCTTTATTACCGAATTTGAACTCGGCGTACTCGAAGAAGCGGAAAGCTTTTTATGGGAAATCCGTACCCATTTGCATCGTCTTGCCAAACGCGATGAAAATCGTCTGTTATTTGAATATCAACGTGATATTGCAGCAAAATTTGGCTACGTACGTGAAGAAGGTCAGCCTGTTAATTTTGCAGTTGAGCAATTCATGAAGCGCTATTACCGGACGGCGCAACAAGTTTCAACGCTGAATGAAATGCTACTGGCCTATTTCAATGAGTCTGTAATTACACCTCGCCTGCCTGATTATGAACGTCACATTATCGATATTAATGAACGTTTTAAAATTGTCGATGGCAAGCTTGCGGTTCAACATCACAAAGTCTTTTCAGAAGAGCCAAGCGCAATTCTGGAGTTGTTTTACCTGTTGGCGAATCGACCAGAAATTACGGGAATTCGTGCCCGTACCTTACGTCTGCTGGTGCTTGCAGCAAAACGGATTGACCAGCGTTTCCGCGACAATCCAGAACATCAAGCCCTGTTCATGTCGATTATCCGTTCACCGCATTTATATAACACCATGGTGGCGATGAAACGTTACGGCGTTCTCGGCAATTACATTCCTGCATTTGGACAGATTACAGGGTTAATGCAATACGACTTATTCCATATTTATACCGTCGATGCACATACTTTATTGCTACTCCGCAATTTGAGCCGCTTTAAAGAACCCGAATTTGCCAAAGAATTTCCCGTCGTAAGTTCTGTGTTCCAACGTATTGCCCGCCATGACATCGTGTATATGGCTGCGATTTTCCATGATATTGCCAAAGGCCGTGGCGGTGATCACAGTGAACTTGGTGCAATTGATGCCATTGAATTCTGTCGCACACATGGTTTTACCGAACGTGAATGCAAACTGGTGGCATGGCTGATCAACAATCATTTACTCATGTCACTCACGGCTCAGAAAAAAGATATTTCCGACCCAGATGAGGTTAGAGAGTTTGCTGAAAAAGTCGGTGATATGGAGCATCTCGATTATCTCTATACCCTCACGGTTGCCGACATTAATGCCACCAACCCTAAGCTTTGGAATACATGGCGTGCATCATTAATGCGTCAGCTGTATACCTATGCGCGTGATGTGATACGTTCAGGCTTGGGCCGTCCAGTCGATTATCAAATGCTGATTGAAGACACCAAATTTGCTGCCAGTGAACTCTTGGTGAATGACTTCTCTCTAGCTGAAGTTGAGAAAGTCTGGCAAGAACTGGGCGATGAATACTTTGTTAAAGAATCAGCCAATGAAATTGCATGGCATACCCAAGCAATTCTGCAACACGGTGATAACCCAGAACCTTTGGTTTTATTACGTGCGCATCGTAATGCAGCAGATGATGCGGTACAGATCTTTATCTATACTCGCGATCAGCCAAATCTATTTGCCACAACTGTGGCCGTATTAGACCGTATGAATCTGGATGTTCAGGATGCCCGTATTATTACGGCTTCGACATCATTCAGCCTAGACACCTATTTGGTTCTTGATCGTTTTGGTACTTTGTTGACTGATCCAGATCGCGAACGCAAAGTGAAAGCAGCCTTGGTCGATGCCTTAAGCCATTCAGACCAATATCCGGGGATTATGCAACGCCGTATCCCGCGTCATTTACGTCATTTTGATGTGCAGAATACAGTAGATATCGTCCTGAACCCGACCTTACAGCAACATATGGTCGAGATTTCAACGCTGGATCAACCCGGATTACTGGCGCGTATCGGGGGCTTATTCATGCTACAGGGTCTGGATATCCATTCTGCAAGAATTGCGACCTTGGGCGAACGCGCAGAAGATATTTTCTTTGTCACCAAGAAAAATGGTGTCTTGCTCACCGATGAAGAAGTCAAAACTTTTGTGGAAACACTAAAAGCCGCTTTGGATGAAGCATCGAATCAAATTTGTAATCCATCTTAAATTTTATTGTTTGGTAACTGTTTAAATGAACTCTAGCTTGTCGTTATTGCATCCCTATCCTTTTGAAAAGTTAAACCAGCTTTTTAAAGAGGTACAACCTGCCAATTTACCATTGATTCCCTTATCAATTGGTGAGCCGAAACATCCAGCACCAGAGTTTGTGAAGCAAGCAATTATTGATAATTTTGCTCATTTATCGACCTATCCAAACAGTAAAGGTTTGCCAGAACTGCGCCAAAGTATTGCACAATGGCTCACCAATCGTTTTAAGTTGAACCAGATCAGTGCAGAGGATCATATTCTGCCCGTTTCTGGAACACGTGAAGGGATTTTCTCTTTTGTACAGGCCTTGATTAAACGCGAAGATGCACCGTATGTGGTGATGCCAAATCCGTTTTATCAGATTTATGAAGGTGCCGCCCTACTTGCAGGTGCAAAACCCTATTTCATTAACTGTATCGAAGAAAATGGCTACTTAGGTGACTTTGATGCAGTGCCTGCCGAAGTATGGGAAAAAACAGCATTATTATTTGTTTGTACCCCAGGTAATCCGACAGGAACGGTTCTATCAAAAGAACAGTTTAAAAAGCTGATTGCACTTTCTGATCAATATGATTTTGTAATTGCATCAGATGAATGCTATTCAGAACTCTGGTTTGATCAGGCACCGATTGGTCTGCTAGAAGTTTGTGCTGAAATGGGCCGTGACGATTATAAAAACTGTATCGTGTTCCATTCACTTTCTAAACGCTCAAACCTGCCGGGTATGCGCTCTGGCTTTGTTGCTGGTGATGCAGCTTTATTGAAACCTTATTTGCAATACCGCACTTATCATGGCGCTGCAATGCCCGTACAAAATCAACTGGCTTCAATCGCTGCATGGAATGATGAAGCGCATGTTGAAGAAAATCGCCAGCAATACCGTGCTAAATTTGATTTATTCCAGTCTGAACTCGGTCATTTATTGCCGTTACAAAAACCAGATGCAGGCTTTTATTATTGGTTAAAAGTGGATAATGATGAAACTTTTGCCAAGATGTTAATGGAAAAAGCACATATTAAAGTTTTACCGGGTCGTTATCTTTCTCGTGACACAGAACAAGGAAATCCGGGTGAAGGCCACGTGCGCATGGCGCTGGTTGCAGATTTAGCCCAGTGTGAAGAAGTGGTTAAACGTCTCAAAGCTGTTCTATAAATAAAAAATCCCCGAATATTCGGGGATTTTTTTAGCGCTATAAATTAGAAATCAAAACTTGCACTGAGCATAAAGGTACGCGGTAGACCTGCAACCACATAACCATTATTGGTGTTTGAAGTGCTATTGATATTGTCAGATAAGCCAACAGAAGACCAATAATCTTTATTGAAGACATTATTCACTTTAAAGTTAAAAGTGGTTGGTGTTTGTCCAAGCTGGGTTTTATAGTTTGCACCGATATCCAGCGTAGTCCAGTCATTCACTTTTAACTTATTATCCAGACTTGCATAAGTCGAACCTGTATAAGTCAATTGTGCATTTAAGGAGATATCTTGCGGAACTGGCAATGCCCATTCAGCACCTAAATTGGCTTGAAACTTTGGCACCCCAACTTCATTATTGTCATCATATAAGGCAGACCCTGTATTCTTTTGCTTGGCGTGTAGCCACGACGCACCGCCCAATACCGTAATTGAATCAGTCAGCTTGCCATAGGTATTTAGCTCGACACCACGATGAACGTATTCACCTGCATCACTAAACACCCCATCTTGCAAGACACCACGCTGCTTATTAATGTCAAATAAACTGATACTCGCACCTAAACGATCATTTTCGTATTTAGCACCAATTTCTTTTTGCTTGGCAACAAAAGGTTTAAGTGTTGTTGTGACATCCACTGTAGTATTACTTAACCCTTTCGCCAATGATTCGATATAGTTTGCATACACAGAAAATTCTGGCGTCAGTTTATAAGTCACACCTAAAGCAGGCGTCCATTTCGCCTCATTATATGCTGGATTGATTTTACTTCCATCGGTCTGATAGTTATAAGTTTCCTGCATGATCTTTTGATAGCGCGCGCCAAGCATCACAATCAACTTATCATTAAGCGCAGAAATATTATCCCCAATCGCGATACTTCTTAGACGGGTACGGGTGCCAAGCTTAGGATCATTAACACGCTCTGGATTACCAATCGTCAATTCAGGTGCATTGCTATAATCTGGATGCAGAATATTAGTAGTGTTACTTCCGCTCATGGCCCAGCCATTACGGGTATTTTGCTGGAATGCAGAGCCTGATAACACTAGATTATGCTGGATAGAACCAGTCTGTAACTTACCGCGAACACCAATTTCACCAGTATTCACCATATCGACCCGACCATTGTCAAAGCGTGAATATTTCGCATCACCATTAGAGACATTGGTTAAAGTCGGATTTGCTAGACTATTTTGCTCTTCACCATGACGGAAGCCATAGGCTGCATAGGCAGTCACTGCATCACTTAAATCATATTCTGCACGGTAACTACCAAACACGTCCTCTTCATTAGAATAGGTCCATTTTTGTGCATAGTTACGACTCGCCTTTATTGCAGCAGGCACTTCAGTCAAACCTGCAAGTGAAATATTAGGCCGTGTCGCAGTTAAACGATTATTGCTATAGCCCATATCTCCAGATAGACGTAGACGATCACCACGGTAATCTAATCCAATAGAAGCTAAACCTAATGAATTTTTCTCATTATCAACGCTGGTATTGCCACCATGATAGGCTGTGTTTACACGTACACCAAACTCTTGGTTTTCGCCAAAGCGACGAGACATATCACTGGCAATTTGGCCACCGTTAAAATCTGTACCAACCGCAACACGATTTAATGGTTCATTACCTGCACGTTTTGGCAATAGATTAATTGCCCCACCAATCCCGCCGTTGCCCGGCATCGCACCATTTAAGAAAGATGAAGCACCTTTAAGCACTTCGACACGTTCAAATAGCTCTGTTGGAATATATTGGCGTGGCAGAATCGAATATAAACCATTATAAGCGGTATCATCCGAACCTAAATTAAAACCTCGGATGTAATAAGATTCCTGAAAGTTTCCGAAACCACGCCCAACACGAACACTTGGATCAGCCTTTAATACATCCCCTACACTTTTAGCTTGCTTGGACTGAATATATTCATTGGTATAACTGGTTAAGTTGAATGGTGTATCCAGATTCTTCTGATTACCAAAGATCCCGACGCGACCACCACTGGCAACTTGTCCACCTGCAAAAGGATCCATTAAACCATCTGCTGATGCATCCGCACTCGCAGTAATACGAATTGTATTTAATGTGACGGTTGCATCCGCTGCTTGCCCCTGTTGCACTTCATCTGCAAAAACAGCCGTTGTCCCCATCGAAGCGCATGTCATCATCAATACTAATGGTTTAAGTTTTCTACCCATGATTTATTTCAGCCGACTTTAAAAAAACCGCATAATAAATGAGAATTAATACGTTTTACACTATTTTTTATCTATATATGCCATTCCATAATTTCATGATTTTTCCAGTCTTAAACGGTATTAAAATTAACAGACTGAATTCAATCAATATAAAATTTAAAGCCATCTATTCTTAAGAAATTTCACTATTTTCTTAGCCAAGCTGTCCTATAAATAAAATGATCGAGATCATCACCATCAGGCCGCCAGAAACCCGACTGACGACTTTCACAGCCATTGGACGCGTTGCCAAAAGTTTGTTCGCTGCAATTCCCACCAGTACATAAACGACTGCACAACTCAGTAGGTGAATCATACCCAGCAAAATAATCTGGGTTGTAGGTGCAAAAGACATTTCAGGATGAATAAACGGCGGCAATAAAGCAAAAAACAGCAATAAAACTTTAGGATTTAACCCACTAATCCCCACACCTTTCAGCAACCATGAACGTGCCGAATCTAGTGTTTGTGTTTCATTATGATCACTCGAAATGGTCGCAGGATGAATCAATAAATTTGCGCCCATCCATAGCAGATAACAGGCACCTAAAATCGTCATGGTGGTTAACAGTATTGGATAATGTTGCAGTAATGCACCTACCCCAGCAGCCACACACAAGATTGCAATAAAATGTCCCAAAATCAGGCCTGTCACCGCATTTAAGACAAAATTCCCCTTAATGCCTGCAAGAATGGCATAGGCCCAGTCTGCACCCGGCGTTAACACAAATAAGATCGAAACACACCAGAAAGCAAAAATCACACTGAGTTCCATAAGCCAAGCCCTTCCTGCATCACCAACGCTATTTTTAATAGCTTTCTTTTTCACCATTTGGTGAAGATTGTTGAGAAAGGATATGCTTTAATGGTGAAAATGTTATTCCAAATACTTCTATTTATTTAACGCCAATAGGGAGATTCTTCCAAGTGGATCGCATCGATAAGAAAATTATTGCTGAACTACAGGCAAATGGACGATTATCTATCACCGAACTGGCGGAAAGAATAGGTTTAAGCCTGTCTCCGTGCCATCGTCGCGTCAAAGCTTTAGAAGAAAGTGGCGTGATCAAAGGTTATCACGCTGATCTGGAAGCCTCAAAAATCGGTCTCAATTTCTCTGCGATTATCTTTGTAACTTTAAAAGATGGCGATAAAACTGCCCTGTCCAGCTTTGAAGAAAAAGTCACTGAAATTGCCAATGTGATTCAGGCGCAGCGTTTATTCGGAAATCCTGATTATTTACTGCATGTTGTCGCCAAAGATCTGGCAAGTTTCCAGAAGCTCTATGACGACAGTCTCTCTGCCTTGCCAAATGTACAACGTCTGACCTCGACCATTGTCATGAAAAATGTGGTGTCTAACCGGCTTCTTCCTTTATAAAAAGGCATTATCATTTTGGGTCGAACTAAAATGTATCAATGTGAATAAAGTCACTTATTTTCTTAGGTAAAAGGTAAGCAAAATAGGCAGCTTTATTAATTTTTTTATCTGTCCATTGCATCTTGACCTACTGTTGAAATCTTCGTCTATACTTAGCCATCAAAACTTGATGACTATGGAAAGATGACTTCTCAAACTCCCAAGAAAATAAAGAAAAAGGGTTGGCTCATTTTAGCAATCGTTGTTGTACTTTTAATTATTGTAATCGTGGTTTGGCAGACTGGAACTGCTAAAAAAACAACAGCTGCGAAACAGCAAAAAAATGCCGATACCACCGCACAGAAAGCGGCACTGACCGTTACCGTGGTCTCTCCTCAACAGCAAAACTGGAAACAGACATTTACGGCGAATGGCAATATTGCTGCATGGCAAGAAGTGGTGATTGGTAGTGAACTCTCTGGCCAGCGTCTGACTCGGGTGAATGTCAATGTTGGTGATGAGGTCCGACGCGGTCAGGTTTTAGCGGAGATTAACAGTGAAACCATCCGTGCTGATCTCGCAGCAGCGAAAGCCAGTTATGCAGAAGCACAAGCTGTTCTTACCGATGCCATCACCAATAACAAACGTATTCAGCAACTCAAGAATACAGGCGCCATTTCAGCTCAGGAAGCCACCCAATATCAAACGTCTCAAGCCACTGCCCAAGCAAAGCTGGATGCAGCTAGAGCACAGATTGAAAGCAATCAATTACGTTTAGCTCAAACCAGAGTGGTTTCGCCTGACAATGGTGTCATTTCAGCACGAACGGCTACGGTGGGTTCTTTGGCGCAAACAGGACAGGAACTTTTCCGTCTGATTCGTGACCATCGTCTGGAATGGCGCGCAGAAGTGACCACCGCTGATTTGTATAAGCTCAAACAAGGCATGACAGCGCATATCATTTCACCTGATCCAGCCCAACCCGCCGTGACAGGTAAAGTGAGAATGATTGCACCTGTGATTGATCCACAAACCCGTTATGGACTGGTGTATGTGGATATTCCAACCACGCAGGCTGTACGCATGGGGATGTTTGTCAAAGGTGAATTTGATCTAGGCCAGAAACCCGCAATAACTGTTCCACAAACAGCGCTGTTATTACGCGATGGCTTTTCTTATGTATTTACGGTCAATGACAAAAATCGTGTGACTCAACAGAAAGTCAATGTTGGGCGTCGTCTAGGCGATCGGGTCGAAATTTTAGATTTGGCCCCGAATGTCAAAGTGGTGTCTTCAGGCACAGGTTTCTTGGCAGATGGTGATCTTGTCAGTATTGCCAAAGACATTCCAGACACACCACTCACCAAACAGCTCGTGACCACACAGGAGAAATAATATGAATTTCTCCGCTTGGTCGATCCGAAATCCGATTCCTGGCATCCTGTTATTTATCATGCTGGGATTGGCAGGATTGTTATGCTTTAAATGGATGAAGATCCAGCAGTTCCCTGATATTGAACTGCCCATGGTCACGGTAACCGCTGCCCTTCCAGGTGCCGCGCCGCCACAACTTGAGACCGAAGTGGCGCGTAAGATCGAAAACTCGATTGCTACTCTGCAAGGACTCAGAAACCAGTACACCAATATTCAGGATGGTGTTGTCACCGTTACTGCCGAGTTCCAGCTGGAAAAACCCTTGCAGGAAGCAGTGGATGACGTGCGTAATGCCGTGTCACAAGTCCGTTCAGATTTACCTGCTGATTTACGAGATCCCATTGTCAGTAAGATTAACCTGTCTGGCTCACCTATTCTAACCTATACCATCCAGTCGCCCAAGATGGATGAAGAAGCACTGTCTTGGTTTGTGGATTACGATATTGCTCGCGCCATGCTCCAAGTCAAAGGTGTGGGTGCAGTGGCACGTGTGGGTGGTGTCACCCGTCAGGTTGATGTGGAGCTTGATCCCGAAAAACTCTTGGCGCTGAATGCAACGGCAACCGACATAACCCGTCAACTGCGCTTAATCCAGCAAGATGCCTCGGGTGGTCAAACCAAAATCGGTGGCAGTGAACAATCCATTCGGACCATTGCCACAGTCAAAACAGCCGATGAAATTGGTGTAATGGATATTGCGTTAAGTGATGGTCGGCATATTCGTCTGGATCAGGTTGCCACTGTTCGGGATGGGATTGCTGAAAGACGTTCGGCTGCACTCTTGAATGGACAGCCCGTCATTGGTTTTGAAATCACCCGTAGTAAAGGGGCCAGTGAAGTTGATGTGCAAAAAGGTGTTGCTGAAGCACTAGATAAATTGAAAACGGCACATCCAGATATCAAGATCACCGAAGCTTTTAACTTCGTCAATCCTGTAGTCGACAATTACGAAGGCTCAATGTCGCTCTTGTATGAAGGCGCTATTCTGGCAATCTTGGTGGTGTGGTTATTCTTACGCGACTGGCGTGCCACGATTATTGCAGCAACGGCCCTACCGTTGTCCATCCTACCCGCCATGATCGGCATGTATTTCTTTGGTTTTACCCTCAATACCGTGACGCTACTGGCCATGTCACTGGTGGTGGGGATTCTGGTCGATGATGCGATTGTTGAAATTGAAAATATCATACGGCATCTGCGCATGGGCAAGACACCATATGAAGCCGCGATGGAAGCCGCAGATGAAATTGGTCTGGCCGTGATTGCGACCACCTTTACCCTGATTGCCGTATTCCTTCCGACTGCCTTTATGAGTGGGATTGCAGGAAAATTCTTTGTTCAATTTGGCTGGACGGCAGCATTGGCAATTTTTGCTTCCCTACTGGTTGCACGTTTACTCACTCCAATGATGTCTGCCTATATCCTGAAGCCTTGGATCGGCAAAGTCGAACAACAGGACGATGCTTCGGATACCAAAACGGCGGCAGATCAAGGCACAGCACGTTTAGCGAAAGATCGCGCCAAAGATGGCAAAGTCATGCGTGGTTATATGCGTCTGGTCACTTGGTGTCTCAATCATCGCTGGATCACTTTAGGCGGCGCAATTGCTTTCTTTATTGCCTCGGTCATGTTGATTCCCTTATTACCGACTGGGTTTGTGCCTCCTCCAGATACAGGACAAACACAGGTTCGTCTGGAATTAACACCCGGTTCTCAATTTGGAGATACGCTTAAAACGGCTGAATACGCACGCAACTTGATTAAAGATCATCCTGAAATTAAAAGTATCTATACCACCATTGGTGGCGGTGCTGCGGGTACAGATCCATTTTCAGGTGGCGCATCAGGTGAACCCCGTAAAGCCACTTTAACCATTCAAACCACGGAGCGTTCTGATCGTAGTGCCAGCTTGCAAGACATAGAAGACCAATTGCGTCAACGTCTGGCACCACTGCCTGGCGCGCGCATCCAAGTCGGACTTGCAGGCAACAATAGCCAATATCAAATTGCACTTTCTGGCGATGATCCCGATACATTAATGGCGACAGCACGTAGCCTTGAACGTGAATTACGAACTGTTCCAAATGTAGGAAGTATCACCTCAAGTGCCGCCCTGATTCGTCCTGAATTGGTGATTCGTCCAGATTTTGCCAAAGCGGCCGATCTAGGTGTCACCACTTATGATATTGCAGAGACTTTGCGTATCGCGACTGCAGGTGATTTTGACCAGAATCTGGCCAAGTTAAACCTGTCACAACGTCAGATTCCTGTGGTGATCAAACTACCGCTATCAGCACGTCAGGATCAGGAGTTGATGAAACGCTTAATGGTCAAAGGCAGTCATGGCCCCGTCATGTTAGGCACCATTGCTGATGTCAACATTGAAAGTGGCCCATCGCAAATTGACCGCTTTAACCGCCTACGTAATATCAACTTTACCATTGAGCTGAATAATCAGCCGCTGGGTGATATCGCGGCAAAAGTTGACCAGCTCCCAACCATGAAGAACCTGCCCCCAACGGTGAAACGTACCAATATTGGTGATGCCGAAGTCATGCAGGAACTGTTCTCAAGCTTTGGTCTGGCGATGCTCACAGGCGTATTGTGTATCTATGTGGTGCTGGTGCTGTTATTCAAAGACTTCCTGCAACCGATTACCATTCTAGTGGCCTTACCTTTATCGCTTGGCGGTGCATTCGTGATGTTACTATTAGCGAAAAGCAGTTTCTCGATGCCGAGCCTGATCGGTCTGATTATGTTAATGGGGATTGCCAGCAAGAACTCGATTCTACTGGTCGATTACGCCATTATTGCTAGAGATGAGAAGCATTATTCCCGCTTCAATGCCCTGCTGGATGCCTGCCATAAACGGGCACGCCCGATTATCATGACCACGCTGGCAATGGGTGCAGGTATGTTACCAATCGCCTTAGGCATTGGTACAGATCCGAGCTTCCGTGCGCCTATGGCGATCTCGGTGATTGGTGGATTAATTACCAGTACCTTCTTGTCATTACTGGTGATTCCTGTGGTGTATACCTTTATTGACGATATTAATCGCAAGATACACAGTTTCAGGAAAACCCAGCCTCAACCTATTGAACCATCCCAATAGCATTTAATAAAAAAGACGGTCATTTGATCGTCTTTTTTATGCTCAGGATAAAATCAGTACCAGCATAAAAAAGATAAAGCTACTGCCCGCCAGATAATATAAATAATGAATATGCTGATTTAACCATGATAGATAAATGGTTGCGTTCATCAGTTTCACCATCGCCAGATTCCAGATCAGCACCAAGCCCACCATCCAGACGCAGACCAAAAAGTTTTGCAAAAAATTATATTGCGGATAAACCAGAATCACCAAGACCGAATAAAACATCAGGTTTTTGGGATTGAGTAGACTTGAACCCAAACCCAGTAAAAAGTGCGTAAATTGAGCCTTATTTTGCGACGCTGCAACATCTTCCAGCTCAGTGTTAGGGATGATCTGTGCGGAACGCGCCGCACCAAAACATTGAACCGCCAGATAAGCAAAATAAAGGACACCTAACCATTTCATCGCGACCAGTATTTCAGTATTGACCTGACCCAACAGAAACAGACTGCAATAAATCACCAGCAGAATGATAGCATTGCCTAATGCAATTCCCATACAAGTCAATCGTGCTGCCTTTATTTTACTTTGCATCAGTGTTTTTAAAATTAAAAAGAAATCAGCACCCGGCGTCAGCAAAGCAATAAAATGAGTCACCACAATCGTTAAAAAAAGCTCCATACCTTCTCTCCAAATGAAGGAGAGCCAGCTTAAAAAAGCTTAAAACTTTATTCTTGTATAAAATTGCGGGAGCTAAGATTTTTTAGAATATTGTTTTGGGGTGACACCCGTATATTGTTTAAAGACACGATGAAAATGGCTTTGGTCAGTAAACTCCAACTCATGCGCCAGTTGAGCCAGATCACAGCCCTGACGCAAGCGTAAACGCGCCTGATTCACCTTTTGATTTAATTGATAGGCATGTGGCGTTAAACCCAAATAATGCTTAAAGAGCCGAATTAACGCATAACGGCTCATCTGTAATTCATCAGCAAGTTGCTGTAGCGATAAATCATCCATACTGCTATTCAGACATTCAATTAAGCGCGGTAAATATGGCTGGAAATAACCTTCCGCCCCAATATTTTCCCAATGAAAATTCGGTATTAACATTTCAGTTAGAATCTTAATTAAGCTGTGTTCTTTTTCTAATCTTGGAATCTGAGGATCAAACAACACCTGATTTAAGCCAGTAAATGCGGTGTAAATATCCAAATCATGGAGAATTATAGGTTTGAGTTGCGGCACATAGGATTTGCTTAAATCCAAATGCGAATCCATTTCCTGTTGCAATTCATTGATCAGTCCAGCAAGCCATGCTGCGTCAAGATGCATCATTTGGTAACTCCAAGCCTGTTGAGGCAAAGGATTACATGAATGTTCAACATGAGCAGGAATGACTACGACACTCCCCGCCTGAATCAACTGCTCTGAAGCAAAAGAACTGGAAAAATGGCTCTGCCCGACATCTACTGCGCCGATTGAAAAGGTGGGATGACTATGCGATTTATAACAGATTCGACTTTGACATGCCCTACGCGTTTCAACATACGGCATGTCAGGATGGTTCCAAAACTCAACGGTGGAGTTCAAAGTGATTAACTCAAAGCCAAAACAGATTATTTCTGGGCTAAAGCTTTTTCAATATCTGCTTCTAACGCTTCTGGCTTAGTTGTTGGCGCATAACGCTCTAACACTTCACCATGACGGCCAACTAAAAATTTCGTAAAATTCCATTTGATATTCCGACTACCTAAAAGCCCTTTCGCTTCACGGGTTAAATAACGGAAAATCACATGTGCTTCAGGCCCTTTCACATCGACCTTGGCAAACATGGGGAAACTGACGCCATAATTACGCTGGCAAAAGGTTCCGATTTCTTTATTGGTGCCCGGATCCTGTCCTCCAAATTGATTGCAAGGAAATCCTAATACTTCTAGTCCCTGAGATTTATATTTTTCATAAAGTTTTTCTAATCCAGCAAACTGCGGGGTAAAACCACACTTACTTGCAGTATTTACAATCAGCATGACCTTGCCTTTATAATCAGCGAGCGCTTTTGTTTCTCCCTCTAACAACTCAGCTTCAAACTGATAAATGTTACTCATGGATAAGTTTCCTCGTCATTCTTCTCATCTGTTTTAAGTTGTAATGATGCCGAATTCACGCAATAACGCAGTCCTGTCGGCTGTGGACCATCCTCAAACACATGGCCCAAATGTGCATCGCAATCATGGCAGACAATTTCTGTTCTGACCATACCATGCGATAAATCTTCATGTTCTTCTATTGCAACACTATCAATCGGCTTAAAGAAGCTCGGCCAACCACAGCCGCTATCGTATTTTGTATCGGAAGAAAATAATTCCGCACCACAACAACGACAAACATAAGTACCATGTTGCTTATTATTCCAATATTGTCCTGTAAATGCGGGTTCTGTGCCTTTCTGACGGGTAATGCGATATTCTTCTGCGGATAACTCTCGTTGCCATTCTCGGTCTGTTTTATTCACTTTTCCCATAACCTGCACCTTTTATTCTGATGTTAAAAATATCATGATGATCAGATTTTATATTTACGCCATTCGCAAAAAAAACTCTAGTCTCAGATCGTATAATTTGTTGAAGTTTAAGCATCTAAATCAAAAATAGCAAAAAGAAAGCAAATTAAATATTTAAAGTAAGCAAATTTTAACAATATTGTCTTTTGCGTGAGCAAATATAGTGATATTCTTGTTCCGCACGGTTGTATAGGACAAAAAATGTCTCAGAAAAAAAGTGTGGTGTTTCAAAACTTATTACCAACCATCAGACAATATCAACAATCAGGTTTTACCCACGAAAAAATTGTTGAATTACTGAGAGATCAGCACGATCTGAATCTGGTAACAGTTGAAACCTTTAAAAGTTATTTATACCGATATGCAAAAGTGAATCCTGCTATGTCTAAAAGTACTGTTGTTCCCCAGTCTCATCAATCAAGCCGAGAAATTAAAAAATCATCTAAGCTTGAGCATGTTTGTTACGACATCCGTGGACCTGTACTGCGCGCCGCCAATGAAATGGAGGAGCAAGGACACAAGATTATCAAGCTGAATATTGGCAACCCTGCACCTTTTGGTTTTGAAGCCCCACAAGAAATTATTAATGACGTGGCTTTAAACCTGCCGAACGCAATTGGCTATACCGATTCAAAGGGTATTTTCCCTGCACGTAAAGCGATCTGCCAGTACTACCAGCAGAAAGGCGTTTTTGATATGCACGTCAACGATGTGTATGTGGGCAACGGCGTGTCTGAACTCATTGTTATGGCAATGCAAGGCTTGCTGGATGATGGTGATGAAATGCTGGTGCCAATGCCTGACTATCCTTTATGGACGGCAGCGGTCAATCTGTCTGGCGGTAGCGCAGTGCATTATAAATGTGATTCTGAAAACTACTGGTATCCCGACATTGCGGATATGGAAAGCAAAATCACACCAAATACCCGTGGTATTGTCATTATCAATCCAAATAATCCAACAGGTTCAGTCTATCCACGTCATGTATTAGAACAAATTGTTGCATTGGCGAAAAAGCATGACCTGATTTTATTTGCAGATGAAATCTACGACAAAATCGTTTATGACGGTATCGAGCATGTGGCTGTAGCTGCATTGGCTGGCGATCAACTGTGTATTTCCTTCAATGGTTTATCAAAAGCTTATCGTATTGCAGGTTATCGTGCAGGATGGATGGCGATTACAGGCAACAAAGCACGTGCAGCAGACTATATCGAAGGTTTGGATATGCTGGCTTCAATGCGCCTATGTGCCAACCACCAAGCTCAATATGCGATTCAAACTGCATTAGGTGGATATCAATCAATTAACGATTTGATTCGCCCAGGTGGCCGTTTATACGAACAGCGTAATATTGCTTGGGAAATGCTGAATGAAATCCCCGGCCTTAGTTGTGTTAAACCTGATGGCGCAATGTACTGCTTCCCTAAACTTGATCCAGCAGTTTATCCAATTGAAGATGATGAAAAACTAATGCTGGATCTGTTAAAAGCGGAAAAAGTATTATTGGTACAAGGCACAGGCTTTAACTGGCCAACGCCAGATCATTTCCGTGTGGTGTTCCTGCCAGCTGAAAATGAGCTTCGGGAAGCCATCAATCGCTTAGGCCGCTTCTTGGCAAAAATGCGTTAATACAAGCTCCCCCTATATTCAGGGGGATTTTTTTATATTCAATCTTTAGATGCGTTGTCTAGATTTTAGATCGCTTTCCACAGCAGTGCCCTAGATTTTGAATCAAAAATCAAATATCTTTTTACACAGCCAAATTCCAAACAGAGCAGCTTCACTTTGATGTAGTTTTCCAGCACATTCAGAGTAATAGGATATCTTTTACTCGTGTAAGTGCTTTTCATATTAAACATGACAAATAAGCCATCACTGGATCTAGTTGCTATGTAAAACTAGGTCACACATAGAAAAAATCAAAAACTAATTTTTAACTTTTGAGCAAAATAACAAAGCAAACACACGGTTTGCCAAAATATTAAGCATGTCATTTTCGGTTTGCATGCTAAACTATGCGTTGGTTTGAAAAAGGATAGTCCTTCTATGCGGTTTGTTCATCTCGGTATCCATACAGAGTTTTCGATTACAGAATCGATTGTTCGCATACCTGATTTGGTCAAGGCTGCCGTAAAAGATGAGATGCCAGCTCTTGCACTCACAGACTTATCCAACCTCCACGCAGCAGTAAAATTTTACGAAGCATGTCTAAAGAAAGGCATTAAGCCTGTTTTAGGCAGTGTGATTCGCCTCAATGATGCTGAACATCGCGCCACTTTACTGGCAATGAGCAATACTGGATGGCGTAATCTGACTGAAATCGTGTCTCGCGGTTTTATCGAAGGCCAACAGTTAAGTATCCCATGCGTACAAAAAGAGTGGGTACTTGAACAGGCAGAAGACCTGATTGTCTTGCTAGGCCAACATAGTGATGTAGGCAAAATGCTCTGCTCTTCCAATCCACAAAAAGCTGAACCTTTACTGGAAGCATGGATTGAGAAATTTGGCAATCGTGTCTATTTGGCCTTAA
>NZ_LZPJ01000001.1:0-102748 GCF_001729365.1 Acinetobacter sp. YK3 | reverse complement strand
AAGCAACTGAAAAACATAATTATAATTTATTTATAACTATGGAAACAAAAAATATGGATCCATAAAGCATTGCCTATTTTCCTTACCACAATTCCAAATATGAGATCCAATTCAGCTTTCAATCATACAAAAATGGATCCAAATAAAAACCAATAAAATTTTCTCCCAAAAACTCAAAAGGAATACAAAAGTCTTTAATAGCAATTAAAAATCCACAAAACAACCAAATTTAAAGATCAATATTTTTCAAAAAAAAGACTGCTTATCAATTGACCATTATTTTTATTTATTATAGATTGGATCCAATAAGTGATAAGGAGTCGTCACAATGTTTATTAAAAATGCTTGGTATGTTGCCTGCCGTCCAGAAGAAATCCAAGACAAACCACTAGGTCGCACTATTTGTGGTGAAAAAATTGTTTTTTATCGCGGTAAAGAAAACCAAGTTGCAGCCGTTGAAGATTTTTGTCCCCATCGCGGCGCCCCACTTTCACTGGGCTATGTAGAAGATGGAAACCTTGTTTGTGGATATCATGGGCTAGTGATGGGTTGTGACGGAAAAACTGTTGCAATGCCAGCCCAACGTGTCAATGGTTTCCCTTGCAACAAAGCATATGCAGTTGTCGAAAAGTTCGGTTTTATTTGGATATGGCCAGGTGAGAAAGCCTTAGCTGATGAAGCAAAACTGCCAACTTTAGAATGGGCAGATCATCCTGAATGGAGCTATGGCGGAGGCCTGTTTCATATTCAGTGTGACTATCGCCTGATGGTCGATAACCTGATGGATTTAACCCACGAGACCTATGTTCACTCAAGCAGCATCGGACAAAAAGAGATTGATGAATCATTACCTGTCACTAAAGTTGACGGCGACCATGTGATTACCGAACGCTATATGGAAAATGTGATTGCACCTCCATTTTGGCAAATGGCCCTTCGCGGCAATCACTTGGCAGATGATGTACCTGTTGACCGCTGGCAACGTTGTCACTTCTTTGCGCCAAGTAATGTGCATATTGAAGTGGGTGTCGCACATGCTGGACATGGTAGTTATCACGCACCAAATGACAAAAAAGTTTCCTCAATTGTGGTCGATTTTATTACGCCAGAGACTGAAACTTCACATTGGTATTTCTGGGGAATGGCACGCAACTTCCAGCCAGACAATGCTGAACTCACAGATCAAATTCGTGAAGGCCAAGGTAAAATCTTTACTGAAGATTTAGAAATGCTGGAGCAACAACAACAAAATATTTTAAATAATCCACATCGCAAGTTACTGATGCTCAACATCGACGCAGGTGGTGTACAGTCTCGTAAGGTGATTGAGCGACTGCTTGCCGAAGAAAATAAAACACCTCCTGAAACGTCCATACAGAAGTTTCCAAACATTCGGATTATTTAAAGGAGTATGAACATGGACGTTATTATTCAAAAAATTCACCAGCTCACCCCGACTATTCGTGCATTTGAATTGGTTGCAGCAAATGGTACGGAGCTGCCGAGTTTTGGAGCAGGTGCACATATTGATGTGCATCTGAAAAACGGTCTCACCCGCCAATATTCACTTTCAAACTGCTGCACTGAAAAGCATCGTTATGTGATTGGTGTTTTACATGATGCCAATTCACGCGGTGGTTCACGTTGCATCCACACCGAATATCGTGAAGGCGACCATTTAAAGATTGGTGAACCACGCAATTTATTTGAGATTCATCCTCAAACCAAACAGGCAGTTTTATTTGCGGGTGGTATTGGTATTACCCCTATTTTATCGATGGCATATCGGCTTAAAGCCGCCAATATTCCTTTCGAATTACACTACTTTGTTCGTAGTCATGAAATGATTGCCTTCTATGGCAACTTAACCGAGCACTTTGGTGACCAAGTCCATTTGCATATTCAAGACCAACCAGATACCGAATGTAATATAGCAGAGGTTTTGGATCAGAGTTCACCAGATAGACACTTATATGTATGCGGTCCGACAGGGTTTATGCAGTTTGTCATGAGCTCAGCCGAACAGGCGGGTTGGCACAATGAACAGTTACATCAAGAGCATTTTGTTGCGCAAACAGTAGATACGACTAACGATGAAGCTTTCACTATTGAAGTGAAAGGTACGGGTCGCCGAATTGAAGTATTACCAGAGCAAACTGCCACTGAAGCATTAATTGCAAATGGTTTTGATATTCCTGTTTCATGTGAACAAGGCATTTGTGGCACATGTATTACCCGCGTGGTAGAAGGCACGCCAGATCATCGGGATCTATTTATGACCGATGAGGAACATGCTTTAAACGACCAGTTTACGCCCTGCTGTTCTCGTGCAAAAACTAAAAACCTTGTGATTGAACTTTAATTCTTGAGTTCCTTTATTCAAACATAAAGGAACTTATTTTCATCTTAAGCGCTGAGAACATTTCTTAAAGTTTCACCTAAAATCACCACACTGCTGTGCTCACGCATTAAAGTTTCAGCACGCCCTGCTTGACGATGTACCAATGCATCGAAAATCGAACAATGCTGCAAATGTGCATAGTGCAAACGGCGATATTCTGACAAAGCCTGATTCTGGTCATAGGTAATGGCTTGGGCAGAAGCCATCGGCAATTGATTGTTTTTCGCTAAGGCTTGGATGAGCGCAACGTTTTGTGCACCTTCAATAATGGTGTCATGAAAGATGACATTAAAATGGTGATAACGTTCTAATTCAGCGTCGCCAAACTCGTCTTTATCATTAAATAGTTTTTCAGTTTCTTGAATGCAATGTTGCAGTGTATTTTTTTGTTCTTCGCTTAGGCCTTGTTCTGCCAAAGTTTTCGCAGCCAAACCTTCCAGAACACCGCGTACTTCAAGTGCATCATGAACAAGTTGTTCTGAAATTTCACGAACCGTGTAACCACGAGTTGGATTTTTAATGAGGAGCCCTTCTTGCTCGAGCAACCGAAAGGCAATACGAACAGGCTGCCTTGAAACACCAAGTAACTCGGCAGTCGGAATTTCGGCAATTCTGGCACCGCCTTCAAGTTCCCCTGAAATAATCATTTTTCTTAGTTTAAGTAAAACTTGTTGTCCTGAAGACATTCGCTGCCACACATCACCAAAAACGTCACTTCGATGCTAGCAAGTTCATTTGTAAAATGAAATAAATTTTCTGTGTGAATCAGTGCTTAAGCATTTTTATTAAGTTTAAAAATTAATTTACAACTGACATTCGTTCAAAGGTTTTTAAGATTATTCACCATAATATCGAGGTTATTACGAATTAAATAAGCCAAATTGATATCAATACCCTCCAGCATTTTTTCCTCAACTTTTGAAACCACTTCGTTACATTTATTGAGCTTATCAATACCGCTTTCGGTCAGTGTAATTAAAATACGGCGACCATGTGTTGGGTCCGGTTTTTTCTCAATCCAGCCATTCACCAGTAAATCTTGCAAAATTTTGTTGGCCGACTGCGGCTTAATGAAAGAGCGCTCAGCGAGCTTAGCATTGGATACATTACTTTTTGAAGCTAAAACAGAAAGTGCAGTAAATTGCGGCAAGGTAATCTCAAGCTCTTTTAAATGCTCTGTTAAATGTTTACTAATAATTCGGTCAACACGAGCAATCATGTAACTTAACTTAGGCTCATCTTCTACTTTTTTTTGAACTGAATTCAAACGTACCATAACCTTTCAATCATCATAAGAAAATCTGTAGTGAAAGTATGAAGCACTACCCCCATACTTTCGTTAAAACTTAGCGAGCACCTGAGCTTTGTACTAAATGTACAGGCTGTTTAGGTTTTTTGACAAGAAGTAATGCAGAGATCGCTGCAATTAAAATCACTGGAATGCTTGAACCAATTACAATGGTCGAGCTTTGTCCAAGTGAAAGTAAAAAACCAGCCATTAAAGGCCCTGCAAAAGAACCGATCCGCCCAATCGCAACTGCCGCACCTACTCCAGTTCCACGCATTTCGGTTGGATAATACATGGCAGCCAAACCGTATAATGCCGATTGTCCACCCACAATAAATAAACCACAACCCACTGCCGAAAGTGCAAGTAAAGCAACGGTTGGGGATATTGCTAAAGAACAAAGCGAAAATAAAATGCCGAGATAAATTAGCTTAATCACAAAACTCATGCGTAATTTATCAAGCAATACACCCATGAGAATTGAACCTAAAATTCCACCCACGTTGTAGCCCATCTGCACATAGTTTGCCTGAAGTTTCGATAAGCCTTGCGCGCCCATCAGCAACGGCAACCAATTCAATAAGAAATACAGTACAACGAGCGTACAGAAAAAACTGACCCAAAGTTGAATTGTCGACATACGACGCTCTTTCGCAAATAAAACTTCCAAAAATGGTGTCGTCTTTTGCGCTTGAACTTTACGTTGCAGGTAATCATTTGACTCAGGTAAAAAGCGCATAATCAGTGGAATGAGTAAAATAGGTGCAATCCCACCAATATAGAAAATATGACGCCACTCTGCATCGCCTGCCAACGACATCGCAACCACAGAAGTGAGTAATCCGCCAAAAGGAATGCCGCTATACATAATACTCACTGCGGTGCCCTTGTGCTTGTCAGGTACAGCTTCAGAGGCAAGTGTAATCATCATTGGCAATGCCCCACCCATTCCTAAACCTGTACAAAAACGAATGAGTAATAGCAAACTGAAGTTAGCAGCATAAGCCGTTAGCAAAGACATAATTCCAAAAAGTAAAATACTAAAAATTAGAATTTTCTTACGCCCGACAATATCAGCAAACCGACCGCCTAATATCGCACCTGGTAACGTCCCTAAAATTGCAGCACTAAATGCCCACGCCATCTGGGCATTGTCTAACATAAACTCAGCCCGCATTCGTGGAGCGGCTACCCCCATTGACTGAAGATCAAACCCTTCAAAAATTGCTATGGCAAAGCACAGTAGCAACGTTATTTTTGCCCTTGAAGGCTGTCCTGATATTTTTTCCATTGTGTTGTCCTTTATTGACTAGTCGTTCCATTTAGCCCTTTGTGTATTATTGTTTAAACACACCAAAAATATCAGTTAAACTTACTAAAAAATCAACATATTTTTATATTAAATTATTAATAAATTTAATTATTTATTAAAATACAATAAATTATAAAATATTTATGAAATTTTATAAAAAAGACTTGAATGTAAGTTTAACTGATATTAAATTAAATCCCAGAACAGCAAAAAATCATTCAAGGAGTATGAAGATGAGTTATGAAAACCGCTGGGAAACAGTAGATGTTAAAGTTGAAGATGGAATTGCATGGGTAACACTAAACCGCCCAGAAAAGAAAAATGCCATGAGCCCGACACTCAATCGCGAAATGATTGATGTACTTGAAGCGATAGAACTTGATCAAGATGCACGTGTGCTTGTGTTGACAGGTGCAGGTGATTCTTGGACAGCAGGCATGGACTTGAAAGAATATTTCCGCGAAGTCGATACTCAACCAGAAATTTATCAAGAACGTATTCGCCGTGACTCATGCCGTTGGCAGTGGCAACTTCTTCGCATGTATTCAAAACCAACCATTGCTATGGTCAACGGCTGGTGCTTTGGAGGCGGTTTCTCACCTTTAGTGGCTTGTGACCTCGCAATTGCAGCAGATGAAGCAACTTTCGGTTTATCTGAAATTAACTGGGGGATCCCGCCAGGTAACCTTGTAAGCAAAGCAATGGCAGACACTGTTGGTCACCGTGCCTCTTTGTACTACATCATGACGGGTAAAACCTTTAATGGTAAAGAAGCCGAAACTATGGGCCTTGTGAATAAAAGCGTACCGCTTGAACAGCTAAAAGCAGAAGTGACTGAGCTTGCAAACTGTCTACTTGAGAAAAACCCTGTGGTTCTTCGTACCGCTAAAAATGGCTTTAAGCGTTGTCGTGAACTGACTTGGGATCAAAACGAAGACTACTTATATGCCAAACTTGATCAATGTATCCACCGCGATACAGAAAATGGTCGCCAAGAAGGTTTGAAACAATTTTTAGATGAAAAATCAATTAAACCGGGTTTACAGAGCTATAAACGTACTGGTTAACTTTTGATTCTCTAATGGCAATGTAAGGACACAACCCATGCAAAATGTACAGTTACTTATTCACGGTCAATCTGTTGATGCATCAAATAAAGCAACTTTTGAGCGTATTAGTCCTATTGATGAATCAGTGGCAACTAAAGCTGCTGCTGCAACATTGGAAGATGTTGATCGTGCAATCGATTCGGCACAACAAGCTTTCAAAGTATGGTCGAAACTCTCGCCTACCGAACGCCGTTTACGCTTATTAAAAGCAGCCGATTTAATGGATCAAAAGACCGAGCAATTCATTGAAATTGGAATGCAAGAAACAGGTTCAACTGCAACATGGTATGGGTTTAACGTTCATCTTGCTGCCAACATGTTACGTGAGGCAGCAGCCATGACCACACAAATTGACGGAAGCCTCATTCCGTCAGATGTGCCGGGCAATCTTGCGATGGGTGTGCGAGTTCCTTGTGGTGTGATTGTTGGCATTGCACCTTGGAATGCCCCTGTCATTTTGGCAACACGTGCGCTTGCTATGCCTTTGGCTTGTGGTAACACGGTAGTGTTAAAAGCATCGGAAGCCTGTCCAGCAACACATCGTCTCATTGGTGAAGTGTTACATGAAGCAGGTCTTGGTGAAGGTGTGGTGAATGTGATTACGCATGCCGCTGAAGATGCACCACAAATCGTGGAGCGTTTAGTCTCTCACCCAGCCGTGAAGCGTATTAATTTTACGGGTTCAACCAAAGTCGGAAAAATTATTGCCGAGACTGCTGCTAAATATTTAAAACCTGTTTTACTTGAATTGGGTGGTAAAGCCCCTGTTGTGGTTTTAAATGAAGCTGACATTAATGAAGCCGTAAATGCAGTTGCTTTTGGAGCATTCTTTAATCAGGGGCAAATCTGTATGTCGACCGAACGTGTTTTGGTTCAAGACAATATTGCCGACCAATTTATTGAAAAACTGATTGAAAAAACCCGCGCTATTCGGGCAGGTAATCCAACCTCAAAAGACAATGTACTTGGTGTGTTAGAAAGTCGCCGCGCTGCAAACCGTATTCAGCATTTGCTGGAAGATGCTCAAAACAAAGGTGCTGACTTACCTTTAGGCATTCATATTGAAGACACCACCATGCAACCGACACTGGTGCTCAATATTAAACCTGACATGCTGCTTTACCGTGAAGAATCATTTGGACCTGTGTGCACCATTCAACGTTTTTCAAGTGTTGAAGAAGGCATAGCACTGGCAAATGACAGCGAGTTTGGTCTTTCTTCGGCAGTGTTTAGCCAAAATATTTCGCAGGCATTGGAAGTGGCTAAACAAATTGATTCGGGTATTTGTCACATTAACGGCGCGACCGTACATGACGAAGCTCAAATGCCATTTGGTGGAACAAAATCGAGTGGTTACGGACGTTTTGGTAGTAAAGTCTCTGTTGCCGAATTTACCGAACTACGCTGGATCACCATTCAGACCCAATCACGTCATTACCCGATTTAGTCAGAGTAATGCGGACAACAATATATTAAATAAAAATTGCATGATGCAAAGAATAAAGCGCAGTGATGCGCTTTCCATGGAGTGAAAGAAATGCAAATGAATGCCACTCAATCACAAGACCGCGAACGGTTCGTAAAATTAGGGCAACATGATATTCATTATCACCATAAAGATGACACGCTCTATATCAGCCCAAAAGAGCAATTAAAACCGTATCCACAAAAACTGACAGATCGGTTAATTCATTTTGCACAAACCAAACCCGACCATATTTTTGCAGCAAAACGCAATGCTCAAGGTGAATGGGTCAAACTGAGTTATGCAGAAGTTTTACAACGTGCATGGCACATTGCTCAGGCATTACATGAACGTAAGTTAAGCCAAGAAAGACCTCTGGTCATTTTAAGTGGTAATGATCTTGAACATTTAACACTGTCTATGGCTGCCATGCTGGCAGGTGTGCCTTTCTCTGCTATTTCCCCTGCCTACTCTCTGATTTCTCAAGACTTTGGCAAACTTAAACATGTGTTTGAAGTGCTTACACCTAGTATGGTTTATGCCAGCGATGGACAAGCTTTTGCCAAAGCGATTCAGGCATGTATTACATCCGACATTGAAGTGGTGACTAATAAAGGGATTGTGGGTGATCAGATCTGCACATCTTTTCAGTCGCTATTAGATACGCCAGTTTCAAATGTACAAGAGTTTTATCAAACCCTTGATGAAAACCAGATTGCCAAATTTTTATTTACGTCAGGTTCAACCAAATTGCCTAAAGCTGTACCGACCACGCATTTAATGTTGTGTGTTAATCAGCAAATGTTATTGCAGACTTTCCCTGAGTTTGAAGAAACACCACCTGTCCTACTGGACTGGCTGTCTTGGCACCACACATTTGGCGGCAGTCACAATGTCGGTATCGCACTCTATAACGGCGGTACGATTTACATTGATGATGGCAAACCCGTTGCAGGAAAATTTGACGAGACCATTCGTAACCTCAAAGAAATTTCTCCAACCGTTTATTTAAATGTGCCAAAAGGCTGGGAAGAACTCACCGAAGCTTTAGAAAAAGATGAAGAATTAAGAGACCGCTTTTTTGCCAAAGTTAAAATTTTATTCTTTGCAGGTGCGGCGCTTTCAGAAGCAGGCTGGAACAGACTCGATAAAATTGCTCAGCAACATTGCGGAGAAAAAATTCGCATCATGAGCGGATTGGGCATGACTGAAACTGCTCCCTCTTGTGCTTTTACAACTGGCCCACGCGTAATGGCTGGCTTTATTGGCTACCCTGCTCCAGGATGCGAAATTAAGCTAGTTCCATGTGGTGACAAACTTGAGTTCTGTGTTCGCGGCAAACATGTCATGAAAGGCTATTGGCGCTTAAAGGCAGACCAACAAAGTACTGTGTTTGATGATGAAGGCTTTTTCCATACGGGTGATGCTGTTCGTTTAGTCGATGTTAATGATCCAACTAAAGGCCTAATGTACGACGGACGAATTGCCGAAGACTTTAAACTCAATACAGGCACTTTTGTGAATGTAGGCACACTACGCAACAAAGTGCTCATTCAAGGTAATTTACTGGTTCAAGATGTTTGTATTACAGGTTCAAACCTGAATGCGGTTGGCTTTCTGATTTTTCCAAAACTAGATGCGTGTGCTCAACATGCAGACCTTAAGCTGGGCGAACATTCTCCAGCAGAGATACTACAGCATCCTAAAGTTCAGCAATGGTTCCGCCAATTTTTAACGACCTTTAATAAAGATGCGACTGGTAGCTCAAATACAGTCTCAATGCTTTATTTAATGACCGAGCCACCTCAACTCGATGCAGGCGAAGTGACCGATAAAGGCAACCTCAATCAAAGTAATATAACCAGGCGTCGTGCTGCTTTCATTGATGAGCTTTATCAAAAGCAGACCGAAAACCCGCTGATTATTCGGGTGCCCACCTTAAAACAATAAGCAATTGAAATAAAAAAGGAAGCTCAAACTTCGGTTTGGGCCTTAGCCTCACTTTTGCCAAAAAAAAGGTTCAACATGCCACACGATACAGAATTTGAACTATTTCGGGACAGCTATCGCAGGTTCTTAAGAGAACAGGTTGCTCCGGATTATGAACAGTGGGAACACGATGGCCTCATCCCACGTGAGCTATGGCTTCGTCTTGGGGAAAATGGCTTTTTATGTGTGGATGTGCCCGAGGAATATGGCGGTTACGGCGCTCCTGTTCATTACTCACTCATGCTGGTTCAAGAAACTGCTCAAGCTGGCTTTGCATCTTTGGCAGTCGCGATTGGTGGACAAAATGAGTTGGTCTCTCCTTACCTACAAAATATCGGGTCCGAAGAGCAAAAACGTTATTGGTTACCGAAAATGGTTACAGGTGAAGTCGTCACTGCAATTGCCATGACAGAGGCCAATGCAGGTTCAGACTTACAGGCCATCCGTACTCAAGCGATTTTAGAAAATGACCACTACCGTATTAATGGTTCAAAAACGTTTATCTCAAATGGATTACATGCCGATCTGATCGTTCTGGTGGCGAAAACCGATCCGCAAGCCAAAGCAAAAGGTATTTCAATTTTCTTAGTTGATGCTGATTTAGACGGCGTCAAAAAAGGCCGCTCTTTACAAAAAATCGGGCTGCATGCCCACGATACAGCTGAACTGTTTTTTGATGATGTCTGTGTGCCTACAACTCAGCGTTTGGGTGAAGAAGGACAAGGTTTCGCCTATTTAATGCAAGAGCTACCTCGCGAACGTTTGAGCATTTCTATGATGGCTTTGGGATCAATTTTGGGGGCTATTGAAATCACCAAAGACTATGTATTGGAACGTAAAGCTTTCGGACAGCCCTTAAGTCAAATGCAAAACACGCGCTTTGTACTCGCAAACGCACAAATCAAAGCAAAGGCTGCTCAAGCCTTTGTAGATCAATGTGCAGCGCTATATCAACAACACATGTTAAGCGTCACTCAAGTTGCCGCCTTGAAGTGCTTTATCACCGATGTCCAATGTGAAGTGATTGATCAATTGCTTCAGCTTTTTGGCGGCTACGGCTACATGCAGGAATACCCGATTTCACGCTTTTTTGTGGATGCACGGGTACAAAAAATTTATGGGGGAACCAATGAAATTATGAAGGAAATCGTGGCCCGAGAACTGCTCGGAAAATAATTCGCTTTAAAAACTAAATCAGGCAGACACAACAATCATGCCTTATTGAAAACAAAAAAATGATATTTCAGGAAGAAATGCGATGTCGAAATTATGGATGTACTCTACCCTTATGCTCTCAGGCTCGGTCTGGGCGGGCAGTTTTATTGATAACAGCTCAGTAGAACTCACCACACGAAATTTCTATTTTGACCGTGACTATAAAGAGCTATCCGCTTACCCCGCTGCCAAGGACTGGACGCAAGGGTTTATTCTCAAAGCCAACTCAGGTTATACCGAAGGGACAATCGGTTTTGGGTTGGATGTACTGGCAACAGCAGGTTTTAAACTGGATGCCGATGCCGAACATGCTGGTACTGGCAATTTACTCAGAAATGCGGTCACCAATGAACCCGCCGATTCTTATGGAGAAATTGGGGTTACCGCAAAAGCCAAAATGAGCCAGACCGAGCTACGCATCGGTACGCTCATGCCGATGAATCCTGTTCTAGTGGCTTCACCTGCTCGTTTGCTTCCTCAGACCTATCGAGGTATTTCACTGACCAGTAAAGATATTAAAGACTTCGACTTACAGGCAGCCTATCTCGATAAAGTGAATCATCGTGATTCGACCGACTACGAAAAAATTAAAATTTCAGGCGTGAATGGACGATTCAAAGGTGCTGAAACCGATGGGCTCTATTATTTAGGCGGGAACTATCAACTCAATCCCACATTTAAGCTCACCGCTTTTTATATGGATGTTGATGATCTATATAATCAGACTCTGGTCGGTGTATTACATCAATATAAAATTAATGACAGCACCAATCTGAGTTCACAATTACGCTACTACCGCAGCCGCGATGACGGACAAGCAAAAGCAGGCTTAGTCGATAATGACCTTTACCATGCGCATTTCGAACTCAAACATCAAAACCATAAATTTATTTTTGGGACTTTCCAACACCACGGCGACACTGCTTTCCCGTATTTGACTGGAGGTGAAACTGGCTTACTCATTGATACATGGCCAGGTGAGTTTTTAAACCCAAAAGAGAAAGCCTATAGCTTCCGTTATGAATATGACTTTAAAGATTATGTACCAGGTTTACGCTTTATGACCCGTTACACCACAGGTCACAATATTTATGCACCCAACTTAGGTGGTACCAATCTAAAAGAGCGCGAAACAGACTTTGATTTAGGTTACACCGTTCAAAGTGGCTGGTTAAAAAATCTAGGGTTACGCGCGCGCTATGCCATTTATGACAACAACATGCTCTCTACGGCCAACATCAAACCTGTAAATGAAACCCGTATCAACATCGACTACATATGGAAATTTAAATAATTCAAAACAAGAGGTTCTGTGGCACATAGAACCTCTTTTTATTTCGGGAAATCCATCATGAAGAAAGTTGTAACACTACTCTGCGGAATGAGTCTAATTGCCCTGACTCATGCCGAAACGCAATATAGCCCACCACCTATTCAACTTGAGCCTTTAGCAAAATTTAGTGTTGATCTGAATGCCCCTGTTTGGGAATTAGGTACAACCAGTGATGCAGGTAAACGCCGAATTATTCCGATTACAGGTGGGACATTTGCAGGGAAATCACTTAAAGGCCGCATTTTAAATAATGGCGCAGATTGGCAAATTGTCGACAGTAAAGGATTAGCCATTATTGATACACGATATTTGTTAGAAACCGATGATGGTGCGCTTATTTACCTTCAAACCAAAGGTTACCGACATGGCTCGGCCGAAACGCTAAAACAGCTTGCCCAAGGCAAAGATGTCGACCCGAAAAATTACTATTTCAAAATCACCATGCAGTTTGAAACCAGCTCACCTAAATATGCATGGCTTAACCAGACCGTTGCAGTAGGGAGTGCAATGCGCTTGGGTAAAGCGGTTATTTATGATGCCTATACCCTGAAATAATAATTTTTATAACACCAACAAAAAGGATGGACCCTTCACTATGGACCCAAAAATTTTAGAACATTTACCGCCAATTCATCACCATTTGGGTGGACACAATATTCATTGGAATGAAAAAAATACTGAACTCACCATCCATTACACGGCGCTAGAAAGCTTTATCAATCCACGCGGCACCGTTGAAGGCGGCATGATCTGCGCGATGCTTGACGATGTAATGGGGCTTTTTGCATTTCTTGCAAATGGCCGTAAACCAGCCACCACCATCAACTTAACGATGGATTTTTTAAGACCCTGTGCTGTGGGCGAAGTCATTACAAAATGCCGATTCATTAAACAAGGCAAAACCGTACTGAATCTCGAAAGTGAAGCTTGGCAAAACAACAAAATGATTGCACGAAGCACAGCTAATTTTCTGGTTTTAGATTAATTGCGACCATTCATTCAATAAGGATATGAATAAATGAATTACACCAATAATAAACGAATTTTGACCCGCTCCTCTTTAGTGCTTGCCATGCTTGGCGCTTTGGGAGGCTGTGGAAGTGATAATGATGACATAACGGTTCCTTCAACAACCAAACCACCACAGTTATCTCCTGCTGTGGGCGTAAAAATGACAGGAAGCTGTACCGACTTACTTGGATTTCAATACAATAATACCGTCATTAGCTCAGCTACTCTTCAAGAAGCAGGCACATTGACTGTGGCCAACAAACCGATTGGCGCTCATTGTTTGGTCAAAGGTTATATGGACCAACGTGTAAGCCCAGTCGATGGACAAACCTATCAAATTGGTTTTGAAATGCGCTTACCTGTTGATTGGAACGGCCGTTTTCTCTATCAAGGCAATGGCGGAACCGATGGCAATTTAGTACCTGCAACAGGTCAGGTCGGCAGCGGTGGCCCACTGACCAATGCCCTACATGATGGTTTTGCGGTTATTTCTTCCGATGCAGGACATAATGCTTCACAAAATCCAATGTTTGGTTTAGATCCTCAAGCCAGAATTAACTACGGCTACGGTGCGATTACCAAACTCACACCTATGGCAAAAAACCTAATTAAAGCCGCCTATGGTAAATTGCCAGATCGCTCCTATGCGGGTGGTACATCTAACGGCGGGCGTCATGCCATGATTGCTGCAACCCGTTTGGGCGACCAATATGATGGAATTTTAGCAAGTACACCGGGTTTTCACCTACCTCGTGCGGCCGCGGCTCAACTCTACACGGCGCAGCAACTTCGTCGTGTTGCAACAGATGAAAATGACCTAAGTACCGCTCTTACTCTTTCGGAACGTAAAGTATTAGCAAAAGCGATTTTAGATCGATGCGATGCTTTAGACGGTGTTGCCGATGGATTAGTTCAAGATGTTGAGGCTTGCCGTACGGCTTTTGATATTCACAAAGATGTACTTGTTTGCTCAAACACAAGAGATGGCACATGCCTAAGCGCTGAACAAATTGATGTAGTAGCCAACATTTACCGTGGCCCTGTAAATTCTGCTGGACAAGCACTTTATGCAACTCAGCCTTTCGACCCCGGTTTAGTCGGCAGTAACTGGGCAAGCTGGAAATTCGAATCTTCGGTAGGAACAGCACGTGATCCTGTTGCAGTCGGCATTCTGTTTCAGGTTCCACCAGACCCAACCGTGACGCAAAACTCTAGACAATTTGCCTTTAATTTTAACTTCGATACCGACTATCCAAAACTATCGGCAACTAATGATATTTACACTGAAAGCTCCATGTCATTCATGATACCACCCGATGAATTGAATCTGGATAAACTCCGTAATCACGGTGGCAAAATGATTGTGGTACAAGGCACAGCAGACGGCGTTTTCTCTGTAGATGACACTCAAAATTGGTACGATCAACTACTACAACACTATAAAAATGATGCAAAAGGCACAGCACCTGAATTTGCACGTTTCTTTAGAGTTCCGGGCATGAACCATTCCCGTGGTGGCATTGCAACCGACCAATTTGATGCTTTAACCACTTTAGTCAACTGGGTTGAATATGGACAGGCACCAGACCGTATCATTGCGACTGCGCGCGGTACAGGCAACCCAAGTGGTGAAGTGAATACTGAACTTCCGCAAGATTGGGCACCAGACCGTACCCGTCCACTTTGTCCTTACCCCCTGATTGCCCGTTACAATGGTCAGGGTGATAGCGAAAAAGCTGAAAACTTTAGCTGTAAATAAGTCCATTGGAACTAAAAGAGAGCTTATTTAAGCTCTTTTTTAATTTTAAGAATGGTGGAGGCAAGCAGATGATTTTCATAAATATCATTTTATAGATCATTTATTTTCCCCTAAGAGCCTCAAGTTAGCTCCCTGTTATAGCTCAAAATAAAAAAATCTTTAAAATGAAGTGTAATATTATTGGATATAGTCTCTTTTTTATTTCTGTTATGAACAATACGCTCTCTAACAACAAACAAGTTGGAATGGTTTCTACTTTTTCCGAACTTATAAGCACCCATTTTCAAGGAGAGATGAATGCTATTTGCTGGTACAGAAATTTGGTTGGCGATTTTAAAGAAATTGTGGCTCAACTTCAGTTAAAAGAGAACATTACAGAAATTTCAATAGAAGATCTTTTGGCACTGCAACTTTCAGTACAAGGTCATCTGGCAAGAGAAATGATCTTAAATGATATGCAATTATTAGCTGATCTTGGAGCTTCGCCTGCGCTTAATTTAATTCAAAGTTACGAACGCGATGATGAACTGGATTTCATTTCCACAGATGTGTATTCCTATCACGTTGATCGTTCACCCATCGAAACAGACACATTTTTATGCACCTATCATGGTGCTGCTAGCGAAATCCTGCCCAATGATCAGGCGCAACAAAAGATTTTAATTCCAGAAACCAGAGAACAGCTCAGAAAATTACATGACGGGCCAGAAGCTGAATTTGAGCATTTCTTGCAAGAGTACTTTTTTGATTTGCATTATCAGGCCCAGCCTGATGCACAACCAGTCAATTTAGGTGTGGGACATCTTTGGCGCTTAGCCGTCGATCATCCAACCCAACAAGTCTTGCCTTGTATTCATAGAGCACCTATTGAAAAAGATGGCGAATATAGGTTGCTGTTGATTTGTTAGGAGGCTAATGCACTAGATTAGACAGCTATTATGTGAATATAGTGCATTTTTCATTTAAATTATCCAATAAAATCAAATTTTAGCGTGGCATAAAATTTGCTCTAAACATATCCGTTATTTTTTAAAATTCATTAGGATATGTTTTATGTTTAAGCGCTCGCTCCTCTCTTTTGTCATTCTCAGCAGTTTTGCGACGTCAACGGTTTACGCAGAAAGTTTTAATATTCTTAAACAGATCTCAAATAAACCTGTCCAGCTAAAAGATGGTGACTATAAAGGCAATTATTATGTTCCTTCGACTTTAGAGACCATCACTTGGGGCTATTTACCCAATAAAGATGCCAAGCCTGTTATTGCTGTTCCATCAGGAAGTGTGGTGACCTTTGATACGGTCTCACATGAAGGCTTATTGGAGGATCAAGGGCGTGATGCAGAAAAATATTTTAAATCGAAAGGTGTAAAAGCTGAAAATATTCTCGATGAAGCAAAAACAATTACGAAATCTAATTTAAAACATGATTTTCATCAGGATGGCCCGCATATCGTCACTGGACCTGTTGAAATTCAAGGTGCACAACCCGGTGATATTTTAAAAGTCGAAGTCATTAAAGTTGAACCTCGTGTTCCTTACGGCGTTATTTCCAATCGTCATGGTAAAGGAGCACTGGTGGGTGAATTTCCTAAAACACCTAAACAAGAAAATGCATCTGCTGCTCACCCAGAACGTTATGGGAATGTTTCAGTATTTACTCCGATAGAAAAGAACGCCAAAGGTGAATATGAAGGCGTACTTAAAACAGAATCAGGAAAAGCGATTCGTTTCGCGCTTTATCCATTTATGGGCATTATGGGAGTAGCGGCCAATACATCTGAGCCTGTCCATTCTGTCCCGCCTGCAATGTATGGCGGTAATATTGATATCAACGAGTTAGGCGCTGGATCAACCATTTATTATCCAGTACAAGTTCCCGGTGCGCTGTTCTATACAGGCGATAGCCATTTTTCACAGGGTGATGGTGAAGTTGCGCTGACAGCGCTAGAAGCATCCGCTCGTGCAACCCTTAAATTTACCTTATTAAAAGCAGGCAAAGATAAAATCCCTGGTAAGGAAATTGTGCAGCCTTTGGCAGAGAATGCAGAATTCTGGATTACGCCAGGACTGGATGAGGATTTAGATGAAGCTATGAAAAAGTCGACTCGTGAAGCAATTCGCTTTTTAAATCAGGAATATGGCATTGACGAAGCGCTTGCTTATGCTTATCTAAGTGCAGCCACAGATTTTGAGGTTTCGCAGGTGGTGGATAAAACCAAAGGAATTCACGCAAAAATACGTAAAGCTGATTTTAAAGAATTTAATCAAACAGCCAAATAATACAGTCAATCCCTAATTGTTATTTTGCTCAGAGAGTTAGCGTGTATGGCTTGGCTCTTTGAGCTTTATATTTAATTGATAGGATGAAGATAGTATGGAAATTGATACTTCTACTCACGCTATATATTTATTCTCTACAATGACCAGTCGAAATGGAATAAAACACGTTCAGTTGGTTAGGAATATCACCCAATATCTTAGAAAAAAGATACTAGATTGCTCAATAAAAATGATAATTAGTTAACACTTTATTAACATCAGTTCTTATGATTTCTTTTATGATGAGACTTTTCAATAATTGAGAAAACAAATGAAAAAAATCTTATTTATAGCATTAACAACAATTGCGCTAACAGCTTGTTCAAAAGAAGCGAATAAACAGACTGAGACCAAACCCACAACTGAAGATAAATCTGTCACTGCACAAACGGGAGCAGAGCAAACGCCTAGCCGAGTTTCATATCTTGAGATTTCTCCAAAAACTCAAAAATGTGATGCTGGAGCAGGACAAATGGATTGCTTACAAGTTAAACAACTTGATTATAAAGATGGGCAAAAAACATATAAGAGCAAAGATTGGGAAAATTTCTATGCAGAAATCGAAGGTTTTACGCATAAGAGCGATGAACAAGTCCTCATTCGTGTTAAAGAATATGACATCCCGAATCCACCAGCTGATGGCTCAAGTATCCGTTATGTCCTAGATGAAGTCATTGAAACGGTTCCTAGCAAATAAAAATTTTTAAATAAAAAGCACTTGGTTTTAGTACCGAGTGCTTTTTATTTTTAAAACCTGAACTGTTTAGTTGGCGGCCCGCCTACACCTTTCTTATATATGATTTAGAATTTTGCTCGCAAAGATAAGGTTACATTACGTGGTTCTCCCCAATACACACCATTATAAAACCCTATTTCCTGATAATACTTTTTATCAAATAAATTAGTAACTTGAATATTAGCACTCAGTTCTTTACTTAATTCATAGCCAATATTGGCGTTTGCCAGAAAATATGCTTCTTGTCGAATAAAACCATCTGTATTCGATGGTGCTCCACCCCATTTGCGCTTTACTTCACTTTGCCAATTTACCCCAAACCCTACGTTTACCTTATTTGCACCATCCCATAAATCTTCTGGTAATTTAAAGTTGGTATAAACCTTCGCTAAGTTTTGGGGAATAGAGGTTGAGGCGCTTACTTGTTCTGAACTTATGCTGTTTACATAGGTATAACCAGCTGTAATATTCCAATTAGGTGTGATCTGCCCAATAGCTTCGAGTTCAAAACCTTCAATTTTTAACCCCTCACCTGATGCTTTCATTGGGTCAGCACCATCATCTGTTTTAATACCCGCAGCGACTGCTTCACTATCAAGTATAGCAACATTCGATTTTTTAGACCAAAAAGCAGCAGCTGTTGCCAGCAATTGATTGTCTAGCAAACTTGCTTTCAAACCTGCTTCATAACTTTTACCAACTTCTGGCTCCAAGAAACTATTATTACGGTCTTTTTGACTACTTGGATTAAACATATCGGTATAACTGGTATAGGCCGTTATAAAATCATTAAGATCATATGTCACTCCAAAGTAAGGCGTAAATGCATCAGCTTTTACATCACTTTTCGTTCCATTCGTCGCTGAATAATCACTATAGCGTCCACCTACAATTAATTTTAATTCATCGGTAACATTGAGTTTTAAAGTGCTATATACCCCATAATTACGTTGTTTGGCATCTTGGGTTGCTGGCGTAACGGTATAATCTGGTTTAATGGTTGCATTGCCATCCCATGTACGCCAATCATTAATCACGCATGTATCACCAATATTATTAGAAGGTAAAGTGACATCATTCACTTTTTTAGTACACGTCAATTGACCACTCGCCAAACCATTGAGCTGACCTGAAGGACTATCTGTAGAACGGTCAAAGCCATTAGCACCAATAATAAGTTCATGTTCGCGATTAAATAACTTAAAAGGACCGCTCGCATACAGCTCTAAACTGGTTTTTTTAGATTCTGATGTTGGATAGACTGTTGACCATACTCCTACTCCTGTCCCATCATTTTGATTCGGGAAACCAGAACCGCCATAGGACATCAACCAAAAACTTTTGGATAGTGAATACGCGGCAGCAGCCTTGATCGTCCAATTATTATCAAATTTATAGGTCAAATCGGCAAATGCTGTTTTATCTCGTTGACTAATGGTGTTCCAGCTATTCGCCAAGCTAAAATTTCTTGGTAAATTGGCAAGCGAACCATCTTGATTCCAGTAAGGTACTGTTCCCCATGTCGAACCACGAGGCTGATTATCTTGATACTGGAAGCCAACACTACCCGTTAATTTTTCTGTAATATCGGCTTCTACCATTGCCATTGCAGCCAAAGTTTCTAGAGAGTAGTAATCCATATATGAATCACCCTCAGTTCGGGCTGCCATCACTCGGCTTCTTACACTCCCGTCTGTGGATAATGGAATCGAAACGTCAACTTCATTACGAATTTTATTCCAACGGCTAAATGAAGTTGCTACATTACCCGACAGTTCTTTAGCTGGTCGCTTACGAATCATATTAATGGTTGCAGAAGGATTTCCTGTACTCCCTGTTAAACCCGTCGCACCCTTCACAACCTCAATACGATCAAAGAAAAAACTATCTACACGTGGACTATTTTCACCTATTGGCATTCCATCGATTTGTCGATTTGTAATTGCATAACCTCTCGCAAAATAATTTGAACGCTCGCTATCATTTTTAGTGACTGTTACCCCAGGTGTAGCAGCAAGGACATCATCGATAATATTTAGATTTCGCTGTTCTATTTGTTCTCGTGTAATCACACTGACTGATTGAGGCGTTTCTTTTAAAGAAAGTTTAAGCTTGGATGAACTTCGAGATGAGTTCGCTTTAAAACTTTTATTCCCTTCAGTTTTTTCATCTTCTTCCGCAGTAACTTTTATTGTAGGTAAGATTGAAGATGACTCCTTGGCCAAAAGCTGTTCTTGTGCAAGCGCACTGTTTGATAAAACGCCCCACACTAAGATTGACTTTATCGCAATATTTAAAGCAGTTTTTCTGATCTGGCTGTCCATAATATTTTAACAAATAAACAAGAATCATTATTATTATCATTTAACCAACAAAAACAAACAAATTTAACTGATTTCTATTATTTATTAGAAATATAAGCCTCTTGATCGCATATTTTGTCTTTAATTCATTGAATCAAGTCTTTAACGCCCTTGCCTCAGCAATATTATGCTGTTCAACCAAAGTACGAATCGTATATTCATGATTGGTTTTTTGGTCACAGGCAAATTCACATTTTTGATCCAACGGCAACGCACTACCCCCAAGCAATGGACAACCAGCAAACAGCTCCGCTACCCAATCGACAAAGACCCGAACCTTTTGCGATAAATGTCGACTTTGCAAATAAACGACCGAAATCGGCATCGGCGCAGGTGTCCATTTTGGCAAAACTTCTTTTAAACTTCCCGCCTCAAAATGATTGGTCAACATATAGCGTGGGCCCTGAATTAGACCAAAGCCTTGCAAGGCCAAATCAATATAAGCGTCGCCATCATTAACAGACACATGCCCATTGACACTGACACTTTGAATCAGGTCATCGACCACAAAATCCCAGTCAAAATTACGCCCTGTACGGCTGGAAAAGAAATGAATGGCTTGATGATTTTTTTGCAAATCCTCAAGTGTTTTCGGTTCACCATATTTTTCTAAATAGCATGCCGATGCTGCTGTTGCACACTGGAATGTTCCGATACGGCGTGCAATTAAACTGGAGTCTTGTAACTCCCCGACACGAATCGCGCAATCCACCGCCTCACCGACCAAATCCACAGGGCGATCATTCATTCCGATCACCAAATCAATATCGGGATAGCGGTTATGAAACTCTCTTAACCTTGGAATTAAAATCAAACGCCCAATTGAAACTGGGACATCAATACGTAATCTTCCTCGCGGTCCTCGCTCCTCATCGTGGAAAGAAGACTCAATATCTTCGACATCTGCCAAAATTCTGAGCGTACGGTCATAATACACTGCACCATCGGGGGTTAGACTGAGTTTACGCGTGGTTCGATTGAGTAAGCGAACTTGTAAATGTTTTTCTAAAGCCTGAATCGTGGTGGTAACCGATGCGCGCGGTAATCCAAGACTATCGGCAGCCAGACTAAAGCTGTTGGTTTCAACCACTTTATTAAAGACTTTCATTGCATGAAATAGATCCACTGGCCCACTCCCATTGATGCATTTTTTGGCTTTTACACATCAATTATTATAAAAATACGAATAGTGTTATCAAATTTAGTATATTTATTCGTAATTGACAAACTTTTATGCTCCTTTCATTCCATAAACCTGTTTCTCCCATACAGACCAAAACAAAAAGTCTGAAAACAGGGATTCAAATAACCAGGAGCATCCCATGTCACTTTCCCGCAAACAGCTGACGCTGTCTGCTGTCATTATTGCCATTTTCGCAACAGGTGGCAGTTTTATTCTCTTCCAAGAAAATGCAGATGCCAAAGCGACCCCAACAGCAAGTTCACCACCTGCCGCAACCGTAGATGTTGCCAGCGTCGTGAGCCAAACCATAACTGACTGGCAAGAATATTCAGGACGTCTTGAAGCGATTGATCAAGTCGATGTCCGCCCTCAAGTTTCAGGCAAACTGATTGCAGTCCATTTTAAAGATGGCAGTTTAGTGAATAAAGGCGATTTGCTGTTCACCATTGACCCACGTCCTTTTGAAGCAGAATTGAATCGGGCCAAAGCACAATTGGCTTCAGCACAAGCGCAAGTCACCTATAGCTCCGCAAACTTGGGCCGAAACCAGCGTTTAATCCAGAGCAATGCGATTGCCCATCAAGAACTTGATCAAGCGGAAAATGAAGCGCGTTCGGCCAATGCCAACTTGCAAGCTGCCAAAGCCGCAGTCGAAACCGCCCGTTTAAATCTGGAATACACCCGTATTACCGCACCTGTCAGTGGTCGCATTTCCCGTGCAGAAGTCACGGTCGGTAATGTGGTTTCCGCTGGTAATGGCGCACAGGTGCTGACCAGTCTGGTTTCCGTTTCTCGCCTTTACGCATCTTTTGATGTAGATGAACAAACCTATCTGAAATATATCAGCAATCAACGGAATTCAGCCCAAGTCCCTGTTTATCTCGGTCTTGCCAATGAATCTGGTTTTAGCCGTGAAGGTTATATCAGTTCGATCGATAACAATTTAAATACCACTTCAGGCACGATCCGCGTACGTGCGACGTTTGATAATCCCAAAGGCGTGATGCTACCAGGACTCTATGCACGCATTCGCTTGGGTGGTGGACAACCTCGCGCAGCCATTCTGATTAGCCCAACGGCGATTGGTGTTGATCAGGACAAACGTTTTGTGGTCATTGTCGATGCGAAAAATCAAACCGCTTATCGCGAAGTTAAATTGGGTGCTCAACAAGATGGCTTGCAAATCATCAATAGCGGCCTGCAAGTGGGTGACCGCATTGTGGTGAATGGTTTACAACGCATCCGACCGGGTGATCCTGTCAAACCTCACCTCATTGCTATGCCAAATCCTCAAATCACTGCCAATAACACTGCACAACAACCTCAGCCTACAGAAAAAACCTCAACTTCGGCAAAAGGTTAATCCTCATGAATATTTCTAAGTTTTTTATTGATCGTCCGATCTTTGCTGGGGTGCTGTCCGTCCTGATTCTACTGGCGGGCTTACTCTCTGTTTTCAAGTTGCCGATTTCTGAATATCCAGAAGTAGTGCCGCCCTCTGTGGTGGTGCGTGCGCAATATCCGGGTGCCAACCCTAAAGTGATCGCTGAAACTGTTGCATCTCCGTTGGAAGAATCCATTAACGGCGTAGAGAACATGTTGTATATGCAGTCTCAAGCCAACAGCGATGGTAACTTAACCATTACCGTCAATTTCAAGCTTGGGATTGATCCAGATAAAGCACAACAACTGGTCCAGAATCGGGTTTCTCAGGCTTTGCCTCGTTTACCCGAGGATGTACAACGCCTAGGTGTAACCACGATAAAAAGTTCACCAACCTTGACCATGGTGGTGCATCTCACCTCACCAGACAATCGCTATGACATGACCTACTTGCGTAACTATGCCGTACTCAATGTCAAAGACCGTCTGGCACGCTTACAAGGTGTGGGTGAAGTCGGCCTGTTTGGTTCGGGTGATTACGCCATGCGCGTATGGTTGGATCCACAAAAAGTGGCACAACGTAATCTGACAGCCACTGAAATTGTCAATGCCATTCGTGAACAGAATATTCAGGTTGCTGCTGGAACCATCGGTGCTGCGCCAAACAATTCACCTTTACAGCTCTCGGTGAATGCACAAGGCCGTTTAAGCACTGAACAGGAATTTGCCGATATTGTTTTAAAAACCGCTGCGGATGGTGCAGTGACTCGACTCGGTGATGTCGCCCGTGTTGAGCTTGCCGCTTCGCAATATGGTTTACGTTCATTGCTGGACAATAAACAGGCCGTTGCGATTCCAATTTTCCAAGCACCGGGTGCCAATGCCTTACAGGTCTCTGACCAAGTGCGTAGCACCATGGCGGAACTGTCCAAAGATTTTCCATCTTCGATTAAATACGACATCGTTTACGACCCAACCCAATTTGTACGCTCAAGTATCAAAGCGGTGATTCATACTCTGCTTGAAGCGATTGCACTGGTGGTTGTCGTGGTGATCCTGTTCTTACAAACATGGCGTGCTTCAATTATTCCGTTACTGGCAGTGCCTGTTTCAATCATTGGTACCTTCGCCTTAATGCTGGCTTTTGGCTATTCCATCAATGCATTGTCACTGTTCGGAATGGTACTCGCCATCGGGATTGTGGTCGATGATGCCATCGTGGTGGTGGAGAATGTCGAGCGGAATATTGAAGCAGGACTCAGTCCAAGGGATGCCACCTATCGTGCCATGCGTGAAGTCAGTGGACCGATTATCGCGATTGCGTTGACACTGGTTGCCGTGTTTGTCCCCCTCGCCTTTATGACGGGCTTAACCGGGCAATTCTATAAGCAATTCGCCATGACCATTGCCATCTCTACCGTGATTTCGGCATTTAACTCACTCACTCTATCTCCTGCTTTAGCAGCCATGTTGCTCAAAGGACATGATGCTAAACCTGACTTTTTGACCCGCGTGATGAACCGAGTCTTCGGACGCTTCTTCGCACTGTTTAACCGTGTGTTCTCACGTGCCTCGGATCAATATGGTCGAGGGGTGAATCGGGTCATTTCCCATAAAGCCTCAGCCATGGGCGTATATGCAGCCCTGCTTGGCCTGACCATTGGTATTTCTTATATCGTTCCGGGTGGCTTTGTCCCTGCACAAGATAAGCAGTACCTGATTAGCTTTGCCCAATTACCCAATGGTGCTTCACTGGATCGAACCGAAAATGTGATCCGTAAAATGAGTGATGCCGCGCTAAAACAACCAGGTGTAGAAAGTGCGGTAGCCTTCCCAGGTTTATCGATTAATGGTTTTACCAACAGTTCCAGTGCAGGGATTGTCTTTGTCACCTTAAAACCTTTCGCTGAACGTAAAGCAGCGGATCTTTCTGCCAATGCCATTGCAGGTGCTTTAAATCAGAAATACTCAGCGATTCAAGATGCTTATATTGCGGTCTTCCCACCACCACCCGTGATGGGTCTCGGCACCATGGGCGGCTTTAAACTCCAGCTCGAAGATCGTGGTGCTTTAGGCTATGCCGAATTGAATAATGCAGCACAATCCTTTATGAAAGCGGCACAATCTGCACCTGAATTGGGGCCGATGTTCTCTAGCTATCAAATCAATGTGCCACAACTGAATGTTGATCTGGATCGGGTCAAAGCCAAACAACAAGGCGTTGCGGTGACCGATGTATTTAGCACCATGCAGATTTATCTCGGTTCACAATATGTGAATGACTTTAACCGCTTTGGTCGTGTCTATCAGGTACGTGCCCAAGCCGATGCACCGTTCCGTGCCAATCCTGAAGATATTTTACAGCTCAAAACCCGTAACAATGCTGGACAAATGGTGCCGCTATCTTCTCTGGTCAATGTCACTGAAACCTATGGCCCAGAAATGGTGGTGCGCTACAACGGCTATACCGCAGCGGATATTAACGGTGGTCCTGCACCGGGTTACTCATCAAGCCAAGCCGAAGCCGCAGTTGAACGAATAGCAGCTGAAACCTTACCGCGTGGGGTGAAATTTGAATGGACTGACCTGACCTATCAAAAGATCTTGGCAGGTAATGCAGGATTGTGGGTCTTCCCGATCAGTGTGCTGTTGGTATTCTTGGTCTTAGCGGCACAATATGAAAGCCTCACTTTACCATTGGCTGTGATCCTGATTGTACCGATGGGCATCTTGGCTGCACTGACAGGCGTTTGGCTCACAGGTGGAGATAACAACATCTTTACCCAGATTGGCTTGATGGTACTGGTCGGGCTGGCCTGTAAGAATGCCATTTTGATTGTCGAATTTGCCCGAGAACTAGAAATGCAAGGCGCGACTGCATTCAATGCTGCGGTAGAAGCTAGCCGTTTACGTTTGCGTCCGATTCTGATGACTTCAATCGCCTTCATTATGGGTGTAGTTCCACTGGTCACATCAACAGGCGCAGGTGCTGAAATGCGCCATGCCATGGGCGTTGCCGTATTCTTTGGCATGATTGGGGTCACCTTCTTTGGTTTATTCCTGACCCCTGCCTTCTATGTGTTGATTCGTACCCTGAACAGCAAACATAAACTGCATTCGGCAGCGGTGCATGAAGCACCATTGCACAGTTCACATGATCACTAAGGAGTAGGATATGACAGGATTCAAACCACACTGGATATTCTCCTCGCTCATGGGAAGCCTGCTGCTTGCAGGCTGCTCATTGGCACCTGAATATCAGCCGGCCAAGGTGATTATTCCACTGCAATTTAAAGAAGCGGATGCCAAACTGGATGATCCTAACTGGAGCATTGCCCAACCTGCTGATGCACAATCTCGTGGTGAATGGTGGCTGATTTTTAATGATCCACAACTGAATGATCTGGAACAACAGGCAATTGCGGGGAACCAGAATCTAAAAGCGGCATCAACCAATATTCAGGCATCACGCGCCTTGAGATCTGCTGCACAAGCTGAACGTTTACCTAGCATCGGCGCAGGTTTTGGCCCGACCCGTCAAAAGCCCTCACCCGCTTCGTTAGGACTCGATGCAGATGCACCGACATCAGCACGTACACTGTGGCGAGCACAAGCCAATGTCTCCTATGAACTGGATTTGTTTGGACGGATTGCCAGTAGTGTCAATGCAACCACGGCTGATGTACAACAACAGGAAGCCTTGTATCATTCCGCATTGTTAGCACTGCAAGCCGATGTTGCCCAAGCTTATTTTCTAATTCGTCAATTCGATGCCGAACAGGCCATTTATGCGCAAAACATCAAATTACTGACTGAGAATCAAAATTTGATCCAAGCACGTTATCGCAATGGCTTGGTCAGTGATCTGGACGTTTCTCGCGCACAAACGGAACTCTCTACCGCACAGACCAATGCGCTCAGCATTGCACGGAGTCGAGCCAGTACCGAACACGCATTGGCGGTATTACTTGGTAAACCCCCTGCTAATTTCAGCTTAGCGATTCAACCCTTGTCTGCGGCTGCGATTCGCCTGCCTGCGGGTTTACCGTCGACGCTGCTTGAACGTCGTCCTGACATTGCTGCCGCAGAACGTGCGATGGCAGCCGATAACGCCCGAATCGGTATTGCACGTGCTGCCTTTTTCCCAAAACTTGATCTCACTGGTGCGTTGGGTTACGAATCTGCAAGTTTAGGAGATTTAGGCAAATGGTCGAGTCGGACTTTTTTACTCGGCCCCGTTGCAGGCACAATTTTGTCTTTACCGCTATTTGACGGTGGGCAACGTAAGGCGGGTATCGCTCAAGCGCGTGCAGGCTACGAGCAAAGTGTCGCCAATTATCGGCAAACGGTGCTGAATGCTTTTCGTGAAGTTGAAAATGGCTTGTCTGATCAACGTATTCTGGATCAGCAAATACAGGCTCAGGGCCAAGCCCTGGCTTCATCCCGACATGCCAATCAGCTTTCACATTTGCGTTATCGTGAAGGCCGCATTAGCTATCTTGATGTAATTGATTCTGATCGGAATATCTTGCAACAGGAACAATTGGCTGCGCAGCTTCATGGTAGTCGAATGATTGCCAGTGTAGATCTGATTCGGGCGTTAGGTGGGGGTTGGCATAGCCAATAGGAATCGCCCAACGATTGAATGAAAGCAGCAAAGTATTGGGGAAATTTCATTACTTTGCTGCTCTTTATAAAAATGTGAAGCTGAGTCAGCTATCGGTCTCTATCATTCACAATTACTTTCATCAAATGACTTAGAAGTGATAGCCAATTTTGAGTCCATAAGCGATAGCATGATTGTTTTTAAACTCAGCCTGTTCTGCCATTTCTTTAATTCCATCGATAGGTAAATAGTAGGCACCATCTTCGGACTTGGCATCACCTAACCAGTAATATTTAACACCAGCGGCGATAAAATAATTTTGAGCAGGATTGAATTGTGCACCAAGTCCCATTGACCATGATCCCTTCATTGGCCCCAGCGTAGAAGCAGGATTACCTGTTCCAGAATCCCAGCCGACATCGGTGGCAAAACTCCATTTTTCTGTAAATTGATGGCCTATTCCTAGGGTTACATTATATTGATCCTTTTGATACGAATCTAAATCAATGCCTTCCTTGTATGCACCTCCCGTAAGCTCATCCAGATAATCCGCGGTAAGTGCGTTGTATTGGGTCGGGCGGATATTAAAATCTTTCCAATTCACCCATCTCAAATTCATATAGGCAATTGTGTTTTCAGCAACTCCAGTTTGAAAATCGATATTGACGGATTGAGGGGTTTCGATTGTCGTTTTTGCGGCTTTGACATACTGCAAAGGTTCGCCAAATATACTTTCATCGACCTGAAATTTATATTTGATTTTGGAGCGATAAGTGACTGCCGCTTTCAATGCAATCTCTGGAATTTGATAGCTCACCCCAGCCAGCCAGCCCAGCTCTCCTTTTTCTTTAAAATTCGCCTCGTAACCATTAAAAGCCTCGGTATACGCCATGCCTCGGAAAGACGCTTTTCCTTTAACCTCCTGATAAACAGGCCCACCATAAATCTGGAAGTTCTTAAAAGGTGAATATCCAAAAATGAAACTTAAATCCTGACTTTCCACATTTACGGATGTACCTTCCTGACTAAAATCATTATCTGAATAGCTATTGTTGGGACGAAGTGGATATGCAGTTTTTGCCGCAAATGGTTGGTCATAAAGCAGGCCGAAACTAAACTGATCAGTTAGTTGTAACTTCAATGCAGCTGTATAAAATTGCACATTTTGCCCAATATCACCTGTATCACGGCTTTGATTCGCACGCACAAGATTTGGACGATCATGCACGACACCAGAAACTGAAGCATCGACAGCAAATGCATTCGCTTCAAAATAATGACCATTTTCTAAAAATGGCAGTATCGACTGACCAGACTGATCAAGTGCGGAAGCCTGAGTATGATCACTGATCAGCACACCGATTATGCCGCACATAATAGGAGCTAATCCGAACCGATAGATCTTAGGAAATGAACCATTCAAACCATTATTTCGAGTTACTTCTCTAGTTTTCGAGAATAATCTAGAGAAGCCCACACTCTCCTTGCATACAGATTTTTCCATTATTAAATTCATCCTGAAAATTATAATTTTTTGTTCAATCACACAAATGATGAGATATTTCCTTATCCATTTACCATCATGAAGACCAGATGAAATGGATAAAGAATATACTGATAAATAAATTACAAAGTGTCAATGACTATGTGTAATTTATGTAGGAAAATTGCTACTCTGACTTTTTATCTTTAATACAAGCCATTCATAAATAAAATATTTTCAATTAAAAATGTTTAAACTGTAGCTGGTGTTTTATTTATTCTCATAAAGCGTTGAAGTCCAGATATTTCGAAGTACACGAATCACAACCTCAGGTTCTACAGGAGATGAACGTCCGAATGCTTCGGAAAGATAACGCTCTTCCAGCCATATCAGCGCTTTCGCTGTTTCGTCGATATCTAAATTTTTTTTAATATTTCCTGCCTGCTGTTCTGCTCTTATGTGTTGAGCAGCCGCCTTGATAAAGTCTTGAATTATTGCTCGATAAACGCTATCAACGCGTTCATCTCCACTTGCTGCTTCAACAAAGGCTCTTAATAAACGACCATGTTGTATATAGACATTTATAGAGTCGACCAAGGCACGCTCTAGATCGTCTTGGAGATTATTTCCTGCCAACCACCGTTCCGTGATATTAAATAATTCTCTGGCAATATTCTCAACAAGACGAAGTGTAAGATCATGTTTATCACGGAAATGGACATAAAAAGCTGGGCGTTTTAAACCTGTACGGCGCATGACCTCATCAATATTGAGGTCACGAAAATGATGTTCATTTAAAAACTGTTCAGCAGCCTCTAATATTTCTCGCTCAGATTCTTTTGGATCATGTTTAGGTCTACGGCGAGAAGTTGTCATATGGTCCCATTTCCTATTGGCATGGTGTCATTGTAGGTACTAATAAATCTTTCGACAAGTCTTTGTACCATTGTGCGTTCCCTCTATCCGCTTAAAATCAGAAAAACGACTAATTAAAAAAATAAAATATAAATTATAAAATTCAGTAGCTTAATTCGATCCAATTTCCCCTTTCTCTTTATTCTCTCTTAACCCGAAAGACAATATTGCAATAATTACACACAGTCATTGACAGTGTGTAATTATTGGCTTAATAATATTCACATGCCTAGACTTCACTCGATTTAAATCGAAGTGAAAGTGGACTGGATCAAGGACTTTGTTCATCAGGAAAAATGAAGATTATAAAAATCATCATCTTAGGAAATCTAACTGATGCTCAATTTATTAAAATTGTGTGAAGAGGAAAAAGATATGAGTACATCAGACCAAATTGCTATTACTGATGTTTTAATTATCGGCGCAGGGATCTCAGGTATTAGCGCAGCATACCATCTAAAAAAATATAGACCGAATACCACATTCACTTTGCTCGAAGGCCGCGACGAAATTGGAGGCACATGGAGCCTGTTCCGTTACCCGGGCATTCGTTCAGATTCAGATATGCAGTCTTTTGCATTTGGCTTTAAACCGTGGACCAATAAAAGGGTTTTTGGCAGTGCTCAAATGATCTGTAATTATTTAAAAGAAACGATCACTGAGAACAACATCGAATCTCACATTCACTTTGGCCATTATATGACTAGTGCTGAATTCTCATCTTCTGAAGGTCTTTGGACAGTAAAAGTGAAGCGTAAAGATCAGAAAGCTTTAACTACTTTCCGCTCCCGCTTCTTACTGATGAGTACAGGTTATTATGACTATGATAATGGCTATACACCTGAGTTTAAGGGAGCGGAGGAATTTCAAGGACTCATTATTCACCCTCAACACTGGCCAGAAGACCTTGATTATTCTGGCAAAAAGGTTGTGGTGATTGGTAGTGGTGCGACAGCCGTGACCTTAATTCCTGCGATGGCTGACAAGGTCGGGCATATTACCATGCTCCAGAGATCACCAAGCTATGTCATGGCAGCGCCAAGTACAGATGCAATCGCGAATACTCTCAATGGTATTCTCTCACCACAACGTGCTTTCGATCTCATCCGCCGCAAAAATATTGCCTTGACACGGGGCGTCTACAATTTAAGTCGTCGCTTTCCAAAGCTGATGCGTCGCTTTTTAATCTCGGATGTACAACGAAATCTACCAAAAGACTTTGATGTCGCCACTCATTTTTCACCGAAATACAATCCGTGGGATGAACGTTTATGTGTTGTCCCCGATGGCGATATGTTCAAAGCGATTTCTGCGGGTAAAGCATCTGTCGTCACCGATCATATTGAGCGTTTTAGCAAAGAAGGCATTTTACTTAAATCAGGAAAAACGCTGGAAGCCGATATCATTGTGACCGCTACAGGCCTTAATGCGGTCGCATTTAGCAAGACACAATTGATTGTGGACGGGAAAAAAATAGTTTATCCAGAGACCACGATTTTCAAATCAATGATGTTATCCGACATTCCCAATTTTGCTTTCGCATTCGGCTACACCAATCTGGCATGGACCTTAAAAGTTGATCTGGTCTGGAAACACTTCTGTAGATTACTGGATTACATGGATGAAAATAAGTACGCCACATTCACACCCGTCATCAGTGATAAAAGCATGAAACGCATTCCATTTGTAGACCTGAACTCAGGCTACATTCAACGAAGCATCGCACAATTTCCAATGGCAGGTACACAAGGCCCATGGATTGTAAAACAAGATTATAAATTCGATGTTGAACGACTTCGTAAAGGTCCTGTTTTCGATAAAGAACTAAGTTTTACCCAGATTAAGCCAAAGAAAAAGCCAAGCGTTGTTACCACAGAAACAATGCCAGAACAGATCAAAATTCAGGCTTAACACAGCGATTTACATTGACATCTCTTATTGCCAGTAGCAGTCAGGGACATAAATCGATCAAGGAAAATATGATGGAAAATATTAAATTTACAAGTAAAGGAATTACCTGTGCCGCATGGTACATCCCTGCAAAATCAGATGAATACAAGTCTTCTCAAGGACGACCTTGTATTATTTTGGGTAACGGTTTCGGTGGTACCAAAGATACGGGTTTACTTGATTTTGCCGAGCCTTTCAGTCAGGCAGGTTTTGATACTTTCGCATTTGACTATCGTGGATTTGGAGAGTCTGCTGGACTACCAAGACAGCATGTCTCTTATATTCAACAACGAGAGGATTATCATGCCGCGATCGAAGCTGCACGGAATTTACCCCATGTCGATGGAAGTCGTATTGCACTGTGGGGCACGTCTTATTCGGGTGGTCATGTGGTGGTCGTTGCTGCACAAGATCCAAAAATATCGGCTGTCGTCTCCATGAATCCGGCAACTGATGGTTTAGCAGCTCTAAAACAAGTATTCCAATATGGTGGAATAAAGCAGATATCGACTGCAATCGGTCATGGCATAAAAGATTTAATGCATGCCATCACTCAACGCCCTCCCCATCTCATTCCAATTGTTGGACAACCCGGTACGGCTGCAATGATCAGCACACCCGGTGCCGAAGAAAGCTATACCTCTATGGCAGGTCCGACTTGGCGGAATGAAGTCTGTGCTCGTGCAGCTCTGGAAGTTTCATACAACCGGCCTGTAGCTTTTGCAAAAAATGTGAAATGCCCGACCTTGATCCAAGTAGGTGCCAATGACCAAATTGCACCACCGAACCCAGCCCGAAAAACAGCGCGTCTGATTCAAGGCCCAGCTGAATTGCTGGAATATCCAATTGATCATTTTGATTTCTATACCGAATCATGGGGTGAAACCGTGCTAATTGATCAGATCAATTTCTTGAAAAAGACACTTGCTCCACCCTCCCTAGAGAAATGAAAGTTTATAAATTTTCATTGTAGAAAAACATTTAATTCAAATACATACATAAGTGCATAGCATTCTGCGACAGCCTCAAAAATTTAATCAGCTATCGCGATGAAGTCTAAAAACTGAAGCGTTATGTATGAACACCAATCGCATCACAAAGCAGTTCATTTAAATGCTTTGAAATCATATCAATCAGGATGGATAAGGAAATCTTATGTCACTCGTCAAATTAAGCAAAGATACACAAATCGATGAAATCGTTTCGATTATTAAAAGAGATGGTGGTGTCATCATTGAAAATTTTTTAAATGATGAAATAACCCAAGATATTTATCAAACATTATCACAGCAATTAGAGTTGATCCCAGACGGAGAAGATGAATATTTTGCAGGTACGAAGACCCGCCGAATGAGCCGTTTATTTGCACGCTTGCCACAAATGCCCTTGGTGGCAATGAATCCAGTATTTTTAGATACCGCAAAATCGATTCTTCAAACCCCACTACAGGCATGGAGTGGTGAAAATAGAATTGAACTCTATCCAGACATTCAGGTAGGTGTGACTCAAGCGATTCAGATCTGGCCAGGTCAAAAAGCACAACCCTTACATCGTGACGATACGGTATGGATGTGGCAACACCCAGGTTATGGTCGTGAAGCCAGAGTCCAGATTATGTTTGCTGTGACTGATTTTACAGAAGAAAATGGCGCGACTCGCGTCATTCCTGCCAGCCATTTGTGGGATGATCAAAGAGTACCTAAAGAAGACGAAACCGTCGCGGCTGAAATGAAAGCTGGAGATGCTTTAATCTGGATTGGTTCGACCTATCATGGTGGAGGTGCCAATGTCAGTCATGCACCTCGTATCGGACTCACGATGTCTTATGATCTAGGCTTTCTCAGACAGGAAGAAAACCATTATTTATCTCTCTCCACCGAAACAATTAAAAGCTTCCCAGATGAGCTAAGAGGATTGCTCGGCTGGAATATGAGCACCACTTTTGTCGGATTTGTCGAACATGAAGGCAAGATGATGAGTCCAATCGATATGTTAAATGTTCAGGAGTTTAAAACCACTGGGATTATCTGAGCCTTAGTATCTGGAAATTGGAAAGTAAGAAAACGTCGATCAAGTCGACGTTTTCTTACGCATTTTATCGCCAATCACTGTCTTAATATTTAAAAATTTCTGGATGCTTTAAATATTTTCATCACATCCTTATCAGTTCATTTAGACCATCAAATCAATCACTGGTCTGCAAGAGTTTATATGCAACTGTGCTCTGCATATTTTAAATAACCATCAATGTAATTCTATATATACCCTTCCTCACGTCAACGCGAGTCAGTGGTTTCGGTAATAGGGTTAAAACACTCAATCGAAGCTGATTAATTCTCTCATCTCCACACTGTTTCCACACTTTAATAATCGTCATTACACAAACATTCAAAATAATACCAGTATCAAAACTCCCCCAATCTGGACAGAATGCCGAAGGGTCAATTTATGAAAAGACTTACATTTCCTCTATATCAGCCGCTGTGTATTCTGACTGTATTTAGCGTTCTAATAACAAGTGGCTGTCAGGTGGTTAGCCTAAAAAAACAGACGCTGCATACAACCATTGCCAATGAACGTAACAGTATTCTCACTCAAAATAAATTAAGTGGCGCCAGCCTGAATCTGCTCTATATGTCCGATATGGACATGAAACTGTGCATGAAAAATCCAGATGCATGTATTGTCGATCTGGAAAAAATTCCTCAGGTACAGACAGAGCAATTATTATCCGCCGCGAGCGAGTTATATCTCTCTAGAGCTTTGGCACTTGCAGACTCACACGATTGCAAAATCAATAAAAACCCTAAAACCAGCGCTAAACCTGCCCCACAGGTGAATGAATGTTTAGACCAACAACTGCAAGCTTTAGATAAAAGTATCCGGTACAGCTATGCTTATCTATTTAAGACCTCTCGTCAGCCTCAAGATCGTATTTTTGATAACCGTCAGGTGCAAATTCGGGACTTCTATAATCAGGCACTTAATCAGTTAGTAAATGTGTACAGTGCCAAGAATTCATCAGCAACGATTCCAGACAGTATTCAAATTGGTGAAAGTACTTATAAGATTGATATTGATTCCTATCCCAAACTACAAGGTAAAAAGCTTGAGAAATTTACCTCAAGCTACAACATGAACTTCTCTGGTTTAAGAACCATTAACCGTCGTGATGGTTTCGGTGCAGATTTCGTCGCGGTTTTGCACACTAAAGAAAATGATTCCAAAAATGGAAATCCCTATATTCTTGATCCACTGAACTATGCTTACCCAAATGGCGTTAATCCCAATATCCACCAAGCCCATTATCTTGCGTCGACGCTGATTGCCCAACCAGTGAATGAGCAAGCCACTCTCAGCGAGATACTCAACCGGCCTGATTTCAAAATAAAAATCTATGATCCTTACAATATCGAAAAGATCAAAATTGAAGATAAAGAATATTCCCTTGCTGCGAACTTCTCTGCACCCTATGGTTTATGGTTAGCGGAGAATAACTTGGGCTCTGCTGCCTATTTAACCTTGATCGACCGTAATCAACGTTTGACCATGCCTCATCTATATATGCTTGAACCTTATAATCCGAATAAAAAAGTGATTGTATTGATCCATGGACTCGCTAGTAGCCCAGAGGCGTGGATTGCGGTGACCAATGAAATTATGGGCGATAAGACGCTACGTGAGCATTATCAAGTCTGGCAGGTATTTTACTCAACCAATATGCCTATTCTGGAAAGCCGCTTTCAGATTTCTGCTTTACTAAAACAAACATTTGCCTCTCTCAATCCCCAAGACCCTGCTTCCCAAAATGCTGTTTTGATTGGTCATAGCATGGGAGGAATTATTAGCCGCCTTTTAGTCAGTCATGCGGATATTTCAAAAGAAGCCTTACCGATGATGAGTAACCACGTGCAAGCACGGATGAGAAAACATCCTGTCATAGGTGAACGCTTAAAGATGGAACCAATTCCAAACTTTGATCGCGTCATTTTCCTCGCTGCGCCTCATCGAGGAACTAGCTACGCCGACCGCTGGTTTACCGTCACTGCACGAAAGATTATTGGACTGCCTTCAGTATTTTTAAAAACATTAACCGATACACTCACGAGCTATGATGATGATCTGAAAGATTTTGTCAGAACCATCAACAATAGACTGCAAAATGGCCCTAGCGATCTGAGTAATAAATCTGAATTTATGGAACTCACCTCGGGTATACAGCCTAAAGAAGGTCTAGTTTTTCATTCAATCATGGGCAATATCACCAAAAGTAATGATATGGATAAGATTACCGATGGCATTGTTCCTTATAAAAGTGCCCATTTAGAAGGTGCGATTTCAGAGAAAATCATTAAAGGCGGGCATTCTATTCAAATAAAGCCTGAAACGGTATTGGAACTTCGCCGTATCTTGAGCCAACATTTAACCGAGCATGGTTTAGACAAAGTGAAAAACTAAACATCCAAAGCTAAAGTGACAGCACTTTAGCTTTTTTTCTTTTTATTGCTCGCTTTCCTGTATTCTTTTGCGAATTTCTTCTCGCCATTTCAGTGCATTTTCTTGTTGTTTATTGAGTAACACACCGAGCATATAAGCAGTCACTGCTGCACCAATCAAAGCAATACCACTTTCATAAATGATATCGATAACGAACTCAAGTACACCTTCGGATAAGAATGCTAACATACCAGAAAATTTCAGAAACTTGGCGATTGCTACAACCAGAATCCCTAATAATGCTCCAGTCCATAAAAAGATTTTATGGATATTGATCGGCGCTGTGACTTGGTCAATTTGATCAGGATATTTTCGATAGTACTCGATTTCTTCCTTTGTCACTTTAGAGGAAGATTTGAATAATAATTTAATAAATAATGTATCTTGATCGAGTTTTGAATTTTTCTTCATAGATACCGTGCATTATTAGTTTTCTTTAATTTTACTAATTGTTGTGGAAGAAGTAACCCTCTTTCACAAGAACGGGCCTTTATAACAGTTGAATAAATCTCTCTTTGATCCTTTCAATCAAGGACAAAGACGCTCAATTTAAGCTAATCCATTCTTAACAAGCTGAAGGATGATTTGCTCTCTAAACAACATTTATACACGAATAGGTTAAATCAAGCGTCCGTAGAACTGGTTTAATCCACTGTCACATTTCCTAAGCGATCTTTTTCAATTTATTCTGCTAAAAATCAGATTAAACGATTCAACAGCATTAACACAGTTTGTTCCATTTGCTTTTGTTTCTGTGTATCCGTAACGCCTTGAACACTGAATCCCCAATATGCTTCAAATAAACAAGCCAGTACGTAAGCAGTCGAACTAATCGCATCTTGAGTTGCGTTTGGATATTCTTGTGCCAATTGATTTTCAAAATCAGGCAGCCAGTGCTGTGTCCAAAGATCATGCAGCATCTGCTTGATCAACGGATTTCTGGCACTTTGCGCAACCAGTTCTAACCAAACAATCAAATCATCCTGACTCCGATAAACTTCGGGCGTGAATAACATGACGATTCTTTCGCTCAATGGTTTTCCACTAAACCGATGAATAATTGCTGTCCCCATTTCTCCAATATAGTGCTCAATAAAAGCATTGATTAAATCTGCACGTGAAGAAAAATAATGATGTACCAGCGTGCGTTGCATGCCTGATGCTTCCGCTACTTTGGCAAAAGTAATTCCTTCTAGTCCTTCCCTCGCAACGACTGAAACAGCAGCTTGAAGAATTTCATAGGACCGTTCATGTGCTTTACTCGGTCTTCCTATCTTGTTTTCCATCATCGTCATAAATAAAAAAAATGTTTACTAATTAATCATACCATATTATTTTACTGACATGACAGTCAATTAATTAAAGGAAGTCATATTATGAAAATACTGGGACTTGCTGTCGGTAGCGAAATGGACGCTACAACAGCACAAATCTTAACTGATAGTGAAATGCTGCATGCCGCTATTCTGGAAATTATCAATATCTGTGGGCTAGTTGCCTGTATTGTGCTGGCGCTTTCGGGCTGGATTTATGGCGCGAAATTCATCAAGAAAAACAATTATCTGCTTGGACTAGAATGGTGGATTGTTGCTTTTTCTGCGACAAACTTTGTGTTGTATATGCTGACGGGTGGGCATGTTCATTATTTAATTACAATGTTTCTGGATTCATTCTCACGCAGCTTTGGTATGCCCGTCATTGCCGTACTGGGCTTAATGGCACTGACCCATAATTATAAACCTACAGCGTTGAAGGAAGTGCTGCTGTTCGCCGCTGCATTTGCGGGCACTTTTGTTATCTTCTTGGCCGATTTCTTTGACGGGATACGCCCGTATTTTTACGTCGTCATGTGGGTGATTCTTGCGATCTATCTCTGCTACTTCATTCTTTGCTTGGCACGTGCTAGGGAAACTCTACATGCCGTGGCGACAACATTCACTTTAATCATCAGCCTCGCCGTCGCAATCGTCTATGACTTCTTCCCGATCCCTGGCGATGATACGCATATGATCTTTATGACTTGGGCATTCATTACCTGGGCTTATGCGGTCATCCAGTTGTATTACGCCTATGACGCACTGGCACGTTCTCAGGCAATTTCCAGAGCATCATTGGTTCCAGCTCACTAATCCATACATCACCGCATCATTATTTTTAAAATCAAACACCGTACAGGAGTACGGTGAAGATAAAAAAGGATAGCAAATGAATCATATCAATGAAGAAATGGCGAACTACAACCCTAAATCGTTACCCTTTCGTCTTCTGGGAGGCTGGATAGAGCAACCTGATGATCTTCAACCCGAACTGGAAGGTTCCGACAGCGCTGATGTCATTGTGGTTGGGGCTGGATTTGCCGGGCTCTCAACTGCCCTTGAGCTGACCGCCCGTGGTGCAAAAGTGATTGTGCTTGAACAGGAGTTTGGTGGCTTCGGTGCCAGTGGGCGTAATGCGGGTTATCTACTCGGCAGTATGGGAATTGAGTTTGAAGTGTTCGCAAAACGCGTCGGCGTTGAGCATGCACGAAAATTTGTGAACTTTTATGACGAAGCCGTGTGCTATGTCGAAAAGCGTCTAGCCGAGTTGGAAATTCAATGTGATTACAACCCTTCTGGCATCATACGTGCTGCGATTGATACTTCTCAGGAAAAATGGCTACGTCGCAGTATGGAGGTTGGTCGTGAACTGGGTTCAATCACTCGTTTTGTAGATCAAGCTGAAATGCGCGCTCGCGGTATTCCACCAGCATTTCTATTTGGTAGTGAGCAACGTGGCGGCACGCTCAATCCTGGTAAATATGTCAGCGGTTTACGTCGTGCGGCAATTCAGGCAGGCGTTAAGCTCTATGAAAAAACGCCCTTGCTGTCTTACAGTGAAGGCGCGGAAATAACCTGCAAGACTCCACGGGGTCGTGCAACTGCCCCAATCGTGGTATTGGCGACAAATGCGTTCACACCACAATTGGGGTTACTACGTGATAAGGTTGCGCCGATCCGCGTATCAGCAATCGAAACTCAACAATTGTCTCCAAAGCAATTGGCATCTTTAGGTTGGCAGAATAGAGAAGGAATTATTACACCGCATCTCATGATGGAGAGCCATCGTCTCACAGCACACAATACGATGGTGTTGACGGTGAAGAAGTTAAATTATGTTTATGGTTCAAAGACCCCGAACATACCAGATCAAGATGCCTATGCCGCATTGGTACAAACCTTACGTGAACGTCATCCTACCTTACAAGGTCTTGGTATTAAGCATTGCTGGAGTGGTTACGTTAGCGTGGCATATGATTTTCTGCCTGTGGTAGGCACCACAGGAACGCATCAAAATATCATTTATGTTGCTGGCTGCACTGGACATGGGCTTGCCACTCAATCCTTTATGGGGCAGCTACTTGCCGAGAAAATTAAAGGCGTTGAGAGTCCTATTTTAACAGCCCTGTATCATAAAACACCTTCAACCCTCCCTGAGCCATTGCAGTGGTGTGCTTTTAAAACCGCTTTCTCAGCGGCTGCTTTTTATGATCGTCTAACGGACCGTAAAGCACGTTCTATTGCCACAGATTCAGTGAGATAAGAAATCTTTAAATAAAAGCTCTATAACAAATCTCTTTCTTATATTTGATGAAAGCGAAGACAATCAAAATGAAATAGAGATTTGTTGGAGTTAATCACCTAAAACTACTTTTGACTGTGTTCGAGCAAAATCAACCAAATCTTTTGGATAGAACTGATGTTCATAATATGACGTATCATCTATATCCAGCAACCACGTTACCGCTGCTGCTTCCCATGACCAATAGCCATAATAGCTAACTCCAGATCTTATATCTGGTTGAGGATGTTGATCATGGTAAGGTTCTCGACGGCTCGCCTCATACCAGTCTTCTAGGTATTGCAGCATTAAAGCTGGACGCTTTTCAGGTGAAGCATTAAACACTTTGATCAGCTTACGATAAGGTAAATGTCGTCTAGCCTCATCTGGTGGAGTTCCACGATCTGCAACAAAAGGAGCAACTAAACGTTCAATTAATCCATCTTTTTCCTGTCCTTCAGGTGTTGCTTCTACATAGTCAATGATTGGCATAATCCGATCCATCTGATCCGCAAAACCAGTCAACAGCCCAAAACAAATAAGACGTAAAGCAATATACCAATAGTCTTCTGCCCCTAAACTGATATGCCAAACAAATCGTCCATCAGCATCAGGACTTAAATTATATAAATGGCTTGCTTCTGCGTACTCTTCTGTCCAATGAAGTAGATATGGATATATTTCTTTTAAAAACTCAAGACTTCCGCCTGCCGAATACTGTAAAGACATTAAATTTAAGACATCGTTTAAACGCTGATGACCTGCCGCAATATAGCCACCATATTTTTTTCATTTTTATAATTACTAAAACCATCCGTTACGGAATATATTCCATTCACAAACGTATCAAATCTTTTGCTATACATTTTTTGTTCAAGCAAATTATCTCTAAATAAAGCTGGGTCTTTTATTTCTAAACTTAACCACTTATGCCAATCTATTGTCTGCTCATTTACTTGTATGGACATTTATTAACGCTCCAGCATGTCATTCGGTAAAAGTAAAAAAACCATCCAAATAAGGATGGCTTTTTCTTAAATGATCCAGTCATTGCTCTATATCTAAATACCAAATGGTTTCACCCCAAGGGTTATTTGGAATTTCAGGCATTGTTTCACCTTGATCAAAATAGCGTTTTTCCATCTTATTTGCTGGACTCCACCAATCTCCTGATCTAGGACAAACGTCTCCAACTCTACATTTTAATTGGCTATATTGTATTTCATCATTGTCAGGATGACTGATTCTAACCCATGTTTTTCCATCAAACCGAATTAAGTGCTTATAGCTAAGTACCCAAAGAACTCCATCTTTTTCCTCAACAGAGATGACCCCTTGTATATCACTTAACTCAGGAACGATAGAATAATCAGAATCTGCATATACATATAGTCCCTGTTCTGACGCTATCTATATAGCCTCTTGATAAAAAGCTGCATTATAAAAAGTCGAATTTATACTTCTATTTTTTAGACTTTTAAACCCAACATCTATATTCCCTACCAAAATTGTACCATCTTGCCCAGTAATTAAAATATTTTTCCCATCTGGACATAACGTAATACTATACAAAGCAGATGGTATGATTCGGTTGACTTCTATCCAATTACTACCATTGAAAAAAGCAATGAAGCCATCGTCCCCTTTTGTTCCACAAACATAAAGATGATCATGAGCAAAGCCATTGATATCGTATAAATTTCGCTCAAATGAAAAATCACTATTTAGAGAGAAAATCTCTCCTTGTTTTACTTCAAGAGGCTGTTCTTCTAGATTAAATCCTATATTGCTCCAACTGTCCCCAGCATTTAAATATACCTGTCCACCATCACCACAAGCATAAAGCTCCTGTCTTACTGTACGCAATTTATTAAATTGCCCATAAATTTTTTCCTCTAATTTAAATCTAATTTCTTGATGCTCATTATTATTTTGTTGAAATATCCCTACATACCCTTCTTGATCAAGCGAAATAATGGAAGGTTCGCTCTCTCTACTTTGGTAAGCAACTGAAATAACTTTCCATCCTTCCAAATCCAAACATGACCAGTTTTGCTGTTCTAAATGTTTATAAATGATTTTTTTACTAAAGCAATCCCATGTATCCAATTCATCAATATTTGCTGATAAACAGAATCTATGGGCGCTAATAGCACATCCAGAAGTAAACGTAATAGGATTTTTCATATATTTGATCTAATAAATATAAACATATCATTTATTAAAAATATAAAATGACATAAAAAAGCCCTTTCGGGCTTTATTCATCTTTTCCTAAACCGTGCTCATCCACGAACTTACCTATATCCAACATCATGTGTGGAGTATCCAATGATGCCAAGAATTGTAGATGCGTAATAATCGGCAATTTACGTAAATTCTCGAGTTTAACTGCCCCCCCCAGGACTAACGCAGGTTCAAAACCAAACATTTCATTTTTGCTCAGTTCACCATATTTTTTAACAGCCCGATCAAATAACGGTTTGTTTTTGTAATCATTTATATCTAATGAGTCTTTATCTTTTGATGAAAAAAATATCTTGATAAGTAAGTCTTCCTCACCTTGTTCCATTTTTTCCATTTTTGGAAAAATTTGTGAAGTCGTCGCCGAAATAGTAAAGCATCGACCATGAATTGTTCCCCATACACTTAAATCCCCAAAAGCTGTACGAGCAATCACAAAATATTCTTCATGAGGCGGTAAATCAATATTTTCTAACCATGCATCCAAAACATCTTGGTAGTCTTCTGGGTTAACCAACCAGAATAATCCATTCCCCCAACCTGAAAAACCAAAAGCTCTCCAATACTCAAGCAATTGATTTGGTAGTTTACCTTGATACTTTTTCAGAGTTTCTTCTGATACAGGCTCTACACAAACTGGCGGTCCAAAACCTTCATCATGATAAAAAATTTCAAAATTCTCATCCATTATAAACGCACTCATTTTTTACACCTTTCCAGTTTTGCATTCATCCCTGTCGTACTTCTTTCACTAACAGGAACTTTTGCTGCCGCTTCATCTAATGCTTGAACCCTAGTTTTCCACTGACTACCAATAGAGGAATTGACATTCTTTAAACCAATTGCTTTAGTATCAACTTTATTTGCTCCACCTACAAGCTGATCAGGGTTATGTAGAGCTGCCATTTCATTCATGATTCGCCCTGACTTTTCTTTAGCAAGTTTCTTTGCTTCTCGAGCACCTATATTTTGTTGCTGATATTCTTTCTCATATTTTTCAGCAAGGTCAGCCCCATATTTTTTTCTAGCTTGCTCAGCAGGTGCACCACCACCACGCCCCTCTGTATTAAAAGCCTTCCGTCCTTCAATATAGTCTTCTACACTCATCTCATTGAGACCTTTTTGCTGATTTGCCAACTGCCAATCAGTCTCTTTATTTAAGTATTCTTCAACCGCTAGACTGTTACTGTCCTTCGGGTAGTTTTCTTTAATCATCTTATCCGCATTTTTTCTTGCAGAAGATGTATTAACAGGATTAAAGCACTTTACCTTTGTCTCAGGCATCTTCTTGGTAATCGGCTCTTTAACTTTTGGCTGATGTACATTTTCAGGTGTTTTGGTGCCTGATGCACTTTTATTAGATGCGCCTGCTGTATGTACCACATTCGCTTTAGCAGTCTGAGGGTATGAAGGTCTAACAGTTTGTGTTGGTGTAGGAACAGGCTTTACCTTGGTTCCAACCGTGGCATAAGCGGGTTCATACTTGACCGATTGCTTTAATAAGTCCTGTAGATGTTCGTCAAACTCTTTAAAGCCCTGTTTAATTTTGATCGCTGATTTCTGGATCATTGAAATTAAAACCGCTTCAAATCGCTCCATTCTTAAGTAAATAGATTTGGCCCATCCTAAGCCCATCCAATTGATCTTTGCACCGTAACTCAACAATGACTTAACACGTTTGACCAAACCAAGTAATTGATTAAGTATCGAGGTAATAATATTCGTAACAGCACTAGCGTAATCGGAGTACTTTATCTTCTTCAAGGTTGGAACTACATTGCCCTTCATAAAGCCATTAAGTTTAGAAATAATCGTTGCTAAATGGGGTGTTCTTTTAATAAGAAAAAGTCCTACACACTTAACAACATTTCCAATTTCACTTCCAACAGCACCACCGAGAATTCCGCCTGCCCCAGCACCTGGGGCTGCACCAACGCCTCCAAAAAATGCACCTCCAGCCCCCCCTGTTGCAGCACCTGTCGCGGCAGTCGCACCAACTAAAACAAATGGCAGTAAATAAACAGCTAAAAGCATCCATTCCTGCACTTCATCTTGTTTCTTTGGATCGTTTAGCATCCTCATGATAACAGCGATCGCATCTCGGGCGCTAAATACAAGAACCGTCCCGGGAACAAAACCTGCGAGCATTTCAGTTACAATGACAGAAACAGGACGTTCATCTGTATTGAACTCACCATAAATGAAACTTTTAACCCAGCTTTGAGCGCCATCCAATGACTTACCATATTCTGCGATAAGTTCATTCAGCTCCTTCTCTACCCATTGTGCGGTTTGATTAAAATTGGACTGAAAACCACTGATAGATTGATCAAAGCTTCTCTGAATTTGATTTTGGTAACCACTAAGTGTCTGTAACATATCCATAATTATTCTTCTGGTTGATCGTCTACAAGTGGAAGTACAAAAATTTCAGTTTTAAATAAGTTATCTAACTCTTGCTCAAATTTCATTTCTAATGCTGACTCCAACGGGTTTCTGTCATCACCATATTCAATAACAGCACGTCCATTTTTTTGATCAGAGTAAAATGCCATACCATTTGAATCCGTTTTACCTTGTTGCGTAGTTCCATCAGGCAAATGAATCGTATAAGGGATGTTAGGACTAGGCGTACCATCTGCATATACCTTTCTAAATTCAAGCAGATTTTTAGGTATTGAGAGAGCTGGCAAAATTGGTAAATTTTGTTTTGCTGTACTTCCTCCCATAAACAAATGCTGCCCCGCCTTCACCTCAAATTTGCCCCCTGTCACAGGAAAAATCCCAGCGCCATTCAACTTGAGTTGCGAACCTTGCGCGGTAAATACAATTTCTTTAGGGCTGGTAATCTCAATGCGGTCTTCGGTTGAAATAATTTGAATGCCTTGCTTGGCAAGCAAGTCTATCCCATCCGATTGCGCATGTACTTCAAATTTACCTTTGGCAGCCACCTGCTTGATCCCATTCTGTGCTGCAAACAGGCTAATCCTGTTCTGGACATGGGCAACCAGATTTTTTTGTGTGCTTAGGTTAATGCTATCGCCCGCAATCTGATTGATCTGTCCATCCGCAGAAAGATGAATATCTTCATTACTACTCAGACCAATTCCCGCAGGTGAATTAAGTAATAATAGTGCTTTCTCAAATTTTGCGATCTTGTCCTGAATCTGATCAGCAAAGTCTTTTAACTGTTCTAATGATTCAATTTCATCCGTTTGCTGGTTCTTGGCAACTTCACTTAATGCTTTGGCATTGCTCTGGTTGCCTTCGAGTTGCTGCTTGGCTGGCTGTGCATCCAGATGCTCACCTTGGGCTTGATCCTGCTTTTGTGTGCTAACAAGTAAGCCTTGTCCTGCACGCACCGCTCCCCATTGGTCAGTACGCAGCTCAAAGCCTTCACCTCGGTCTTCACTTTCAGCTTTGTCTTTTGGATGGCTGAGTTTACCGAGGTTCAGTTGGCTGGCAGCATGGCTACTTTGTAGTTGTGCACTGATTTGACCTGTAGTGTCATCAAAACGGAGCTGGTTAAAGCCTTCGCCTTGGTATTCTTTGGACTTGATCCCTGCCAGTTTCTTGGTATCAGGCAGCCTGCCTGTATTGTCAAACTTGATCGGACTACGTTGTGCTTCATGAATCCGTCCAACCACATAGGGACGGTCAATATTGCCATCAAAGAAGTTGATCACCACGATCTCACCGATACGTGGCAAGAACCGTACACCATAGCCTTCACCTGCCCACGGCGTCAGTACGTCGATCCATGCAGAATCGGTATCGTTATTGTTAGCACCTGCGCCACCATCATGGCTATGATCATCTGCTCGCGTGAACAGGAATCTAACTTTAATGCGGCCCCATTCATCGACATGGATTTCTTCACCACTTGGCCCGACCACTTTCGCCCGTTGCGGATGAGCTTCGGGACGATGCTGCTGTGGATTATATTCTGGAACAATCTTGATCTGACGGCGTTGTAGTGTGAGCTGATTGGCTTGGCGTTCTTCTGTGTTACCTGTATTGAACGGTTTAGGTTGCCACTGACTCTGTGCCAATAGCTGATCAATTTGTTGATGTAAATCTTTAGGCAGGTTGTTTTGATTATAGAAATGCTTGCCTGTGATCAGGAATTCTTTGTCTGCCCCATCATGCTGATCAATTTCGGGATGATCATTCAATTCAAACCAGTAACCTACTTGTGCATCACGTAGAGTCGATTGGGCAATAAATTGCTTGGCTTGTGCATTATGGTAATGGCTGAGATTTTGATTGAAACGTTCAACCTGTTGATTACCTGAAGGCGTTGCGCCATCTTCCTTGTTCAGGTCTTGCATCCATGCAGGCGTAAAGTGCCATGCATCCTCCAGTCCCAGACTAGTTGCATCATGCTGTTCTGAATGCTGCTGGGTGGTGAGAACTGAACCCGTGCCTTCATCCATATCTAAAGCATCAGGCTGCCAACGGTTCACATACACCGAAGTCGGCTGTAAGGAACGGTTGCCGATAAAACTGGTAATCGAATCGAATTGTTCCGTTGCACTACTACGGTGGTACTGTACTTTACGTCGATCTAAAGCCTGATACTGGGCATTGTCATCAATCAGTCTCAAGCGTTGCGGCTGAATGGCACTACTTGAATTCGATACTGTCAGTTGTGCTTCATCAATCAGCCAGTTAATGCCTTCACTACGCATCAATCGCGTCAGAAAATCATAGTCACTTTCATTTTGGGACATGATAAATGGACGGACATCATATTGCTGGCTGAGTCCAGTTAAGTCCAAAGTCAGACTAGAAGCGAATAATGGGCTTCTTTCCTGCCATTCTTTAAAAATGGTCTGAACCACATCGACCACAGTCTTTGCCATAAAAACACGGCTGTTTCTGCGATGTTTCCACAGTGCAGTCGGGTCTTCTAAAGTCAGTTTATAGACTGTCAGACTACCATCCGATTGCCCCTGCAAAGCTTGGGTAATAATACCGGTAGTACGGAACAATTGCCCTGTATCTGTGACCTGATCAACAGCAACCTGACTGCCAATGAATTGTTTGAGTGGAATGGTAGCATTGGTTGACAGGCAGATAAGTTCGGCTTTCACACCAGCATTGATTTGGTGTTGCCCATCGATACGCTGCAAAAAGACTTGCGTATTTAAATCTGAATTTGAAAATAAAATATGTAAGGCGCGTTTTTGTGCAGTAAGCCCTAAGCTGTCTAAGGCTTGAAATATATTGTTCAACATCTTCTTATAGGCTTACGCTTAAATTTAGTGCATTTTACAAAGTATAGTGTTGATCTGTCTATACGGTTCTGTCTGTTTATGACAATTTACGTCACTCAATTTTTATAGCGGAATATCAAAAATTAAAATCAATATAAAAAATAAAAAGCCCGTCCTAAGATGAGCTAATTAATTCTCTAAAATATACTAACAGTTGCCTTTCTTGGCTTGTCCAGGAGGACAGAAACGACCATTTCCATGCCCGTCATAGTAGCGCCCATCATTGAGTCGGCCTTCAGGATCAACAACGATACTTCCCTCACGCGTATGTACAGCACAAGCCGTAAGACTCACACTGCCTAGCAACGTCACCACCAATAAAAAATATTTCATAATCCACTCCTTTTTAATAAAAAAATAAAATTAATTAGCCGAGTTATCAACCAATGTTTTGTTATCAGTATTTTTCCGTATAACAGCTTAGAAAATATGTTAGCGCCTAAAACAAAATATTTTATATCGAGATTTTCTCATCTATAAAAGAGAATAAAACTGCACCACGCATGATGCAGTTGAAGCAACTATTTAAATCACCAATTAAATTTCAATCTGGCTTCCCAACTCCACGACACGATTGGTTGGAATTTGATAAAAATCACTAACAGGGCTGGTATTACGTTGCATCGAAATAAATAAGCGCTCACGCCAAGGTGACATCCCATCCCCGACGCTATGTACAATACGATCACGTGAAATAAAGAAGCTGATTTGCATCACATCATATTCAAACTCTAATTGCTCATAAGCCTGAACCAATGCTTGCGGCACATTAGGTTCGTCTTTAAACCCATAGAAAATCTTAATACGATAAAAATGCTCATCCAGAGTTTCAACACTAATACGTTCTTCCTGTGAGACGAATGGGATATCTTCCACCACGACTGTCACGAGAATGTTACGCTCATGCAAGACTTTATTGTGTTTAAGATTATGCAGCATCGAATGTGGAACTACATTTGGCGTGCCCGTCAGAAATACAGCATCGCCAGGTACACGCAGTACACTATTCCCGATACTTTTGACAAATAACTCCAGTGACAATGTATCGTGCTCAAGCTTGGCAAAAGTAAGCTCCCGCCCTCGTTTCCACGTCATCAATATTGTTATTGCGATACCACCAATAAGAAGAGGTACCCAACCGCCCGAGAACATTTTTAAAGATGTCGCCGCGACTAAAATAGATTCCAGCAAGAAGAAAGGAATAATCAAAAGTAGAACTTTTGGCAAGCTCCATTTCCATGCATAGTAAATAAAGACTGCAACCAAAATCGTGTCACACAACATGGTCAAGGTGACCGCAAGACCGTAAGCGCTGGCTAAATTGGAACTGGTTTGAAAAATCAAGATCAGCACCACGATTGCGACTAAAAGTAACCAGTTTAGAAAAGGTACATAAATCTGGCCTGCCTCTAAATCTGAGGTATGCTTAATACTTAAGCGCGGTAAATACCCCAATTGTATGGCCTGACGCGCCAAAGAAAATACACCAGAGATAACAGCCTGCGAAGCAATCACCGCAGCCATTGTCGCTAGAATAATCATGGGATATAACGCCCAACTCGGCACCAGCAAATAAAAAGGATTTTCAATGGCAGCAGGATTACGCAATAGTAATGCACCTTGTCCTGCATAATTTAAAACCAGACATGGAAGTACCACACTAAACCATCCCAACCGGATAGGTTGAGGGCCAAAATGTCCCATATCGGCATAGAGTGCCTCGCCTCCAGTCACGGTTAAGACCACGGCGCCCATAATAAAAAAAGACTGTACAGGATGGGTAAAAATAAATTGTATCGCCCAATGCGGACTAATCATCCCAAGCACTAACGGCGTCTGTATCACACTGGCAATACCCAGCACCCCCAGCGAGAGAAACCAGACTAGCGTAATTGGGCCAAAGAATTTCCCCACAAAAGCGGTACCATGTTTTTGCATTAAAAATAATGTAATCACGATCACCAGCGCGATGGGAATAATAAAAGGATCAAGCGCATTCGTGGCAATAGATAAGCCTTCAACTGCCGAAAGCACGGATATCGCTGGCGTGATAATACCGTCGCCGAAAAATAAAGAAGCACCGATAAAACCAATTGCGATCAGATAAATCTTTTTATGATCTGTAATTTTAGCTTTACGTAGATTCAAGGCGAGTAAAGCCATGATGCCACCTTCGCCATTGTTGTCAGCACGCATCACGATTGCAATATATTTAATACTGATAATCAGCATTAAACACCAGAAAATAATCGAGAGAATGCCCAATACATTTTCAGGCTGAATCGCTAAACCATGCGCGGCATGAAAAGACTCTTTTAAAGCATATAAAGGACTGGTTCCAATATCACCAAAGACCACGCCTAAGGCTGCTAATGCAGTCGCTGGCAATGCAGCTTTTTTTACAGTACTTTGCATAATGAATGTTCTATATCATGTTATGGCAGGCAACATTTTTAACAATGCGTGATTTAAATTAGCTCAGTTCTTTGCTCTAGATTCTGCAACGCTAAGCTCTTTGTAACTTAAGCATCTGCTGTATTTCTATCGAGGTGTATCCTCTTTCTTTTAAAATCTGAACAATTATTTTTTGTATTTCAGCAGGCTTTACGGAATATTTTTCAACCAGAACTTCAGTGCTGTAACCTGTAAATACGCTTTTTTGATTTAGAACCATGTTATGGAAATGATTGCTTTGACTGTCCGTATTAAAGAAACCCATTCACCTACCCATAATAATGATCTCCAAAATCGCATTTTAATAATCTTAAAAAGTTACAGGCGTAAAATTTGCGTAAATTTTTCCTCTCGTCCATCGACTTTAATTAGACAAAGTTTGCCCGTCCTGCTCATCCATTCACGCAGGATCAAAGTCATTTAAATGATGTGTTAAAAAATCAGCCCAGAAAACGCAGCCCAATACCTGCTATCGTGTAAATATATTTTGGACTCAGCGCTGAATCCCCAATTTTTGTTCTGAGTTTTTTTACCAAGATTCTCAGGTAATGGGTGTCTTCTTCATGGGTAATGCCCCACAACTCAGTCATGATTTGTTTTTGGGTCACAATCTTGCCTTGATGACGAATCAACAAGGCTAATAACTGAAATTCTTTCTTGGTTAAGGTAATTTCCTCACCCGCCAAGATGACGCTATGTTCTGCCACATCCACCCAAAGCCGACCATCATTGAATACCGTATTTTGTTCTGCATGTTGTGGTTTATTGCGAAACATTACACGGATACGGGCACACAGTTCCTGAATACTAAAGGGCTTGGTCACATAATCATTTGCACCTGCATCCAACAATTTAATTTTCTGATTTTCATCGGGTCGTGCAGATAATACGATCACAGGAATATCTGACCATTGCCGTAATTCGGTTAAAACCTTCTGTCCCTCCATATCAGGTAAACCCAGATCCAGAATCAGCAGATCTGCACCACGTGTCGCCAGACTCTCCAGTCCCTTCATCCCATTTTCAGCGACATGTACCGAATACCCTTGCGCACGTAAGGCAATATCCAGAAATTTCCGAATTTGAGGTTCATCATCAATGATGAGAATAGAGGCATGCTGATTCAATGTTTGCGGCATAAGTAATGATTTTAATCCTGATGAAGTGGTAAGCGCATTCTAATTAAAGTGCCTTGAGCATGAGTTCCCGCTAAAGCTTCTATACTGCCCATATGCGCCCCAATGATGGCTTTTACGATGGCAAGCCCTAGACCCGTTCCTGTTTTACCACGATCTCCACGTTGCATGGTATAGAACATATCAAAGATTTGCTCGCGTTCATCTTCGGGAATCCCAACACCTTGATCTTCGATATCAATCTGTAAGAAATTATCCTCTTGTTTGATTGTTACTTTGATAGGTACATCATCAGGCGAAAACTTGGCCGCATTTTCCAATACATTAAAAATCGCCTGTTCAATTAAAGCTGGATGCACGTAGAGCTGAGGTAAATCCTCTGTTAAGGACACATCAATATTCACATGGGGTTGATAGCGTTTCAGACGTTGTGTGGCAGATCCAATCAGCTCTTCAACACCGATCCAGTCTCGGCTTAAGCTTAAACCCTGATGGCCCAAGCGGGTCATATCCAGTAAATTTTGAATATAACGATCCAATCGCTCACCTTCGACATGAATGGTATCTAACAGTTCATGGCGATCTTGTTCAGGCATCTGTTCGCCGTAGTATTTTAGCGTATCCGCAGAACCAATCATCGCAGCTAAAGGCGAACGTAAATCATGCGAGACCGAAGACAGTAATGCAGAACGCAACTTTTCAGTCTCAGCAACCACACGAGAATTTTCCAGTTGCAAAGCTAACTGTACTCGCGAAGCCGTTTGGGCAATATCATCGATCATCAATTCAGCCAGACGTTGCTGTTCAAAACTGATGTTTTCTGCATTTTGCTGAAAGCGTATCGCAATCACACCAAAGCCCCCCACCAGATTCAGCGGATTAAACCACCATTCGGATTGAGTCAAAGTATTGGTAAAGCGTCCGCACGGCTTGGCATTTTTCTGTGTCCAGTTTGCCGCGATCTGATCTTTTTCATTGAATAGAGGCTCCGCTCCTGACTCTTGTGTTCCGATTCTAAGCCAGACCAGCGCATTCAAAGAACTTTCTAAATGTTGTTTGGCGACATTCAAAACTTGCTCAAGATCAACACAGCTGGATAATTTTCGCTCCAGCTCCTGAAGCTGTACGGAAATAGAATTTGCTGCACGTAAACTCAATACCTGAGCGCGTAACTGATTGGCTAAACGCCCGACCAGCAAAGCTGAAATGATAAAGATAATCATCGTTATCACCCCACGCTCGGCACTAATTCGCAAGGTAAAACGCGGTTCAATAAATAAATAGTTATAGAGCAGGAAACAAATCAGAACGCTTATGATCGTGATAAACATCCTTGCCCGCATTGCAACTACAAGTACCGTGACCACAAAGATTAAAGCCAATTCGCTATAACCAATAAAATGATCACTTACTGTTGCAGCGATTAAGCCCAGCAACACAATCAAAATGCTTTCAATCATTTCACGCGGATGAAAATTCAGTGCTTGCCTCGGCCAGAACGAACGCTCACTCTGTTCCTGTGGCCTAATTGCGTGATCTTTAGCTTTTAAAGGTTGAACAAAAGTAATTTCAAAAGGATGCTGCTTTTCTAACAACTGATCAGCAATATGATCTGAGAACAACCGTTGCCATAATGATTTTTGAGGACTTTTGCCAAGCAGAATATTTGATGCTCCATAATCATAAGCTGCCTGTAAAATAGTCGCTGCAATATGATTGCTATAGAGCAAATAAGTATCTGCGCCCAGTTTACGTGCCAGATTAAATGCCTTGGTCACCGCAAAGGATTGGGTATTTGAAGTCTGACTCTTTTGAATCGAAATCACACTCCAGGTAGCATTGCGTCGTTCTGCAATACGATGCGCGCGTCGTACCAAGTCCTCCGAAAATGCGGAACCATCAATCGCCAACATAACATGATTCTGAATCGGAATGATCTGTCCTTGGGTGACAAATTTTTCCCGATAATCAATCTCAACTTGTCCTGCCACCGTTTGAATCGCCAAGTCACGTAAGGCGGTCAAATGAGCAGGTTTAAAAAAGCCTTGTAGCGCATGTGGTGCAACATCTGCCAAATAAATCTTGCCATGCTTCATCCGTTCTAATAATTCAGGCACAGGCAGATCGACCAGACGAATATCCTTCAAACGTTTGAGCAATGCATCGGGTACGGTTTCGCTGACCCGAATCCCTGTAATTTGATACACCACATCATTGAGACTTTCCAGATGCTGAATATTCAAGGTGCTATAAACATCGATGCCCGCATCTAATAATTCATTCACATCCTGCCAGCGATATTCATGCCGGCTATTCGGTACATTTCGATGTGCCAACTCATCAACCAGCACTATTTCAGGTTTCAGCTTGAGAATTTGGTCGAGATCCATCTCTTCCAGCATTCGCCCCTGATATTCCACCGTCTTTCGAGGAATAACATTTAGCCCCTGAATCAAACGTTCGGTATCAGATCGACCATGGGTTTCAACCAATCCAACCACAACCTGTTGCCCTTGCTGCATCAACTCATGTGCTCGGGTCAGCATCGCATAGGTTTTCCCTACGCCAGGCGCAGCCCCCAAGAAAATGGTCAGACGTCCAGACTGTTCACGCTGGCTATGTGCCAGCCATGCATCAGCTTTGTTATTACGGTCGATCTGCATAATTACGCTCTATCAACGTGTGGTCGATGACAATTGATCTAGGGCCAAATTCAGTTGTAGAACATTAACCCTCGCTTGCCCATATAAACCAAACTGTGCAGGCTGAATCTGTTGCTGTACTAAATCTTTGACCTGTGATTCTGATAAATGACGCTGCTGTGCCACGCGTTTCACTTGCAACAAGGCACTGTCAGGTGAAATATCTGGGTCAATCCCACTGCCTGATGCCGTAACCATATCGTTTGGTACCTGCTGTTCTGAAATATGATTATTCTGGGCAAATTGCATTGTTCTTTCTTTAATTTGTTTTTGCAAATCAGGATTAGAAACTGCTAAATTGCTCCCTGCCATCCCATCTACACTGTAACTTACCGCACTTGGGCGAGCATGAAAATATTGCTCACTCACGAAATTCTGCCCAACTAAACTCGAACCCACAATCTTTCCATTCAGCTCAATCAAACTACCATTCGCCTGCTTGGGGAAGACCAATTGAGCGATAGAAACGCTTACCGCACTATACAACACACCTGCAATCAAAAAGCCAACCAAGATCAAACCAATACTTGGACGTAGCGCAGACTGAACTTCGGTTGATAAAGGCAGATTTTCTAATGTATTCATTTCTTTCTCCTAAATCCACAATGACACAACAAGGTCAATCAACTTGATTGCAATAAAAGGGAAAATCACTCCACCAACACCATAGATCAACATATTACGGCGTAATAATTGCAAAGCACTGGCAGGCTTAAACTGCACCCCTTTTAGTGCCAATGGAATGAGCATCGGGATAATCAGCGCATTAAAGATCAAGGCTGAAATCACAGCACTGCTTGGACTGCCCAGTTGCAAAATATTGAGCACCCCAAGTTGCGGAATCGCCACTGAAAACAAAGCGGGCAAAATCACAAAATATTTAGACACGTCATTTGCCAAAGAAAAGGTGGTTAATGCACCGCGGGTGATTAATTGCTGCTTCCCAATTTCCACGACATCAAGCAGTTTGGTTGGATCTGAATCAAGGTCCACCATATTGCCTGCTTCTTTGGCTGCTTGGGTGCCTGAATTCATGGCTAAACCAATATCTGCTTGAGCCAAAGCAGGCGCATCATTGGTTCCATCACCCACCATCGCCACCAATTTACCAGCCGCTTGTTCTTTGCGAATACAAGCCAGTTTATCTTCAGGTCGTGCCTCGGCAATATAATCATCTACCCCTGCTTCAGCTGCAATCGCAGCGGCAGTCAATGGATTGTCCCCTGTGACCATAATGGTTTTAATGCCCATCTCGCGTAATAGTGCAAAGCGTTCTTTAATCCCTTGTTTAATCACATCTGAGAGTTCAATCACCCCTAAAATACTGTGATTCGAAGCAACAACGAGTGGTGTTGCACCTTTCGATGCAACCTGTTCTACTCGGGTTTTAAGCTCAACGTTATCCTTGATGTCTTGGTTAGTAAATTTAAGAATCGCATCCACAGCACCTTTACAAATGCTTTGCCCTGTGACTAAATCCACTCCAGACAAGCGTGTTGCAGCACTAAACTGGATGAATTCTGCACCTGTTGGTTCTTTAATGCTTTCACCCAGTTCTTTCCCAAGGCTGATTACTGACTTCCCTTCAGGAGTTGGATCGGCAAAAGAAGTTAACATTGCGGCTTGGCGTAACTCACTTGGGCTTACGCCAGCCAAAGGATAAAAGGCCGTGGCTTGACGGTCACCATAGGTGATCGTGCCTGTTTTATCTAATAGCAGTACATCAATATCACCAGCAACTTCGACAGCCTTGCCTGATTTAGCAAGAACATTGGCTTTTAAGGCGCGGTTCATGCCTGCAATCCCTATCGCTGGTAGTAATCCTCCAATCGTGGTTGGAATCAAACACACCAGTAAAGCAATCAACAAGACTAGACTGATTTTGATCCCGACCATTGCCCCGATAAAGGGTAAGGTCGCGACCACCACAATAAAGGTAATGGTCATGATATTGAGTAAAATACTCAGTGCAATCTCATTCGGTGTTTTTTGACGGTTGGCTCCCTCAACCAAGGCAATCATACGGTCTAGAAAGCTATGTCCCGCTTCATTACTCACCCGAATCATAATTTCATCAGATAAAACTTTGGTTCCCCCAATGACCCCTGAACGGTCAGTATTGGCTTCACGCAATACAGGTGCAGACTCACCAGTCACTGCAGACTCATTAATGGTCGCGAAACCTTGAATAATCTCCCCATCCGCAGGGACAATTTCACCAGCTTTGACAATGACTAAATCATCTTTTTTGAGTAGGTTTGCAGAGATGACCATCGGCGCTGCATCCAGATCAGCAATCCGATTAGCAGTTAAGTTTTCACGCGCTTGGCGTAAGGAGGCTGCCTGTCCACGTCCTTTAGCTTCTGCAACTGCTTCAGCATAATTGGCGAATAATACAGTGACCAATAGAATCAAGCTCAACACTACACCGAAACCTAAGCTGGTACTTCCCATCAAGGTCGCTGCAATGGTTAAAAGTGTGCCCATCCATACACATGCCATGACTGGATTTTTAAATGCATATTGCGGTAATAGTTTATAAAAGGTTTGTTGAAGGATTTCTTTATTCAAAATATCCATCTGTTGTGTCGCATTTGAATGTTTCATTGTGTTTGCTCCACACTTAAACTTTTATAGACAGATAGTCAGCAATTGGTCCAATCACCAACACTGGCATGAATTGCAATAAGGTAAGAATCAACACAATCCCGATTAAAGTCAGTGCAAATGTGGGGGATTCGATGTGTAAAGATCCTTTACTTTTAGCAGCTTGTGGTTTGGTTGCTAGGCTGACAGCAATCAAAACAGGAATAATCAACACGCTATAACGACCTGCCAATAAAGCCACACTGGCACTCAAATTCCACCATAAGGTGTTATCGCCTAAACCTTCAAAACCAGAGCCATTGTTGGCATAGGCAGAGACATACTCATAAAACACTTGGCTAATGCCATGAAACGCTGGATTGGAATTGCCTGTCAGCGTTGGAAATGCGATTGCGATCGCAGTCAAACCAAGAATCACCACAGGTTGTAACAAGATCACAAGAGCTAAAAGCTTGATTTCAGTGACTTCCACTTTTCGACCAAACAATTCAGGGGTTCGGCCTGTCATTAAGCCCGCGATAAATACTGCTAAAAATAGATAAATAAAAAACTGTAATAGACCACAACCAATACCGCCCCAGATGGCATTGATCAGCATATTGCACAGTTCAACCAAACCTGTGAGTGGTGAGGCGGAGTCATGCATCATGTTGACTGAACCATTGTTCACTTGTGTGGTGAGACTTGCCCAAAGTGCTGATGCATCCGCACCAAAACGCACTTCCTTACCTTCCATCAAGGCTACATTAGCAATTAAAGATGATTTTTCAGTCCAGAAAGCCAGTGAAGTCGATATCAATGACATCAACAACATACTGCCAAAAATCATCCACATCAGTTTTTTACGTTGGATAAAGCGTCCAACCATAAACACTACTGACAACGGGATCAGTAAGATCTCAATCATTTCAATCACATTGGACAACGGTGTTGGGTTTTCTAAAGGCACACTACTATTTGGGCCATACCAACCACCACCGTTACTGCCCAGCTGTTTAATTGCAACCATAGGCGCAACAGGACCAAGTGGAATATGTTGTGTTTGTACCTCAGCGCTTTGATCTAAGACCTGCGCTATTGGTCCCGCAGACAGGGTTGCTGGCACACCTTGAAAAGTCAGCAGCAAAGAAAAAACTAAACCAAGTGGAATAAAGAATCTAAACAATGGTCGAATGAGATCCATCCAGTAATTACCCAGATTGATCGTATCCCAGTCTTTTTGATTCGCTGCTTCTCCACGACCTGATTGTAGGAATAAAGCTCTCAACATGGCGACCAATAAGGCCAGACCAATTATGGGTGATAAATATTGCAAGCCGACAATCACGGTCATTTGTGATAGATAAGACAGTTGTGCCTGCCCTGAATAATGTTGCTGGTTGGTATTGGTCAAAAATGAGATCGTGGTATGCAAGGCTAAATCCCAGTTCATATTCGGAATATGATCGGGATTCAGAGGCAGCCATGCCTGTGTCATCAAGATTGTGACACTTGCACCAAGCAGTAAAATATTGCTAAAGATAAAAGCGGCAAGATATTGGCGCCAGTTCATACCACGGCGTTTTACGCCAAGTACGGCATAAATTGGTTGCTCGATCCAGTTAAACAATCGGTCGCTTTTCATTGGTTTTACTTGCATCACATCAGCGAGGTAAGCACCAAGCGGATAAGCCAGCAGCAAAGAAAGGACAAATACAGAAATAAATTCCCACATAGCAGATGCCATTTAAAAATTGGTCAACACCAGTATGGAAATGAGGGACGTAAATTCTCTATATTGAAAAAACCTGAAAACGTAAATTTTACGTAAATAAAAATTTATTCATGCTTAATTAAAAGAGTACAGAATGCTTTTATCTATTCTGCCATGACCTTAAAACAAGTAACTCGATTGCTTGTCATCCAACACTGTAAAGTCTTAATATAAATTTTTCCAATAACATTGATAACATCCATCATATTCATTAAATTGCGCTACTGAATAATCTGACATCTACATACAGAAGAATATATCTCCATGGAAATCAAACAAATAAAGTATTTTTCGATGGTTGTTGAAGCAGGCAGTATTGGTAAAGCTGCTCAAAAACTTGATGTCGGGCCGTCGGCAATTAGCCAGCAAATCAGTAAGTTAGAACAAGAATTAAGTATTCGTTTATTACAGCGTAATGCCTTTGGTGTGACACCGACCCCTGCGGGCTTGGCCTTTTTAAAACATTCTCAACTCATCTTGCGTCAAATTAACTTTGCGATTGATGCTGCTCATTCTGCTCGGCTTTCTGGTCATGTCAGCCTTGGTTTTCCACCAACAATCACCGCTTTAATTGGCATTCCTTTAATGAAATTAATGTCTGAACGTTATCCAGACATTCGTCTCGAAATTGTGGAAACATTGTCAGGAAATCTAATTCAGTCCATTAATTCGCGTCAGCTTGATATTGCCATTATTTTCACCAATGAAATTGATAAGCAATGGTCAATACAACCATTAGTACGTGAGCAAATGTATTTAATGGCACGCAAGGAAGTGCTGGAAAAATATGGTCTTTCTGAATGTATTAAAAGTGGAATTATTCAGTCTCAACAGATTGGAGATCTTCCATTAGTACTGCCACGTCAGCGCCATAGCTTAAGAAAACTGCTCGAACACAAGATAGGACAGCTCAATGTCGTCTATGAAATTGATGGCCTACACTTACTCATGGACAGCTTGATTCATCTTGATCTTGCAAGTGTTCGCCCTGGGAGTGCCTGCCTACAAGAATATAAACACCAGATTCAATTACTCAAACTGGTTGACCCCGAAGTAGAACGAATTAATTATTTAGTCAGCCTAGCTGAAGAAGAACTATCGCCAGCGGCACTTGCTGCAAAATCAGCGATTAAAGCATGCGTGAAAGAACTGATCCAAAATCAGATTTGGCCGTGTTCTGAAATTATTTTATAAAAGGTCATTAATTTTTTTAAATACCTCATTACTTTTGCCCTCTCACTCTCCTCTGCTTTTTGCGATTACATTTTCTTCCGAAAGATAAGTGGATTTCTATTTATCAAAATTTAGATGTGTAGTTTTAACTGGAAACAAGGCATCACATTTTCTGCAAAGGATAGCGCTAGATCTCATTTCCCATCCATTTCTATGAATGGTTGATTGATCCGATCTGTTTTTTCCAATATTGAAAATTGTGAATGTTTCCATTTTGCTAGGCCAAGGAGGTCTCTAATGGATATTACAAATAATCGCAGGGCTACTTTTAAAAAAATATTAAATGTAACAAGTGGCAACTTTTTAGAACAGTACGACTTTTTTCTTTTTGGCTTCTATGCCACTTATATCGCAGCAAAATTTTTCCACTCTGAAAATGAATATGTCTCTTTAATGATGACATTTACCGTATTTGCTGCGGGCTTTCTTATGCGTCCTCTCGGCGCTATTTTTTTAGGTGCTTATGTTGATAGAGTGGGACGTCGTAAAGGCTTAATCGTGACCTTAAGTCTGATGGCCATCGGAACGATTCTGATTACCTTTGTACCAGGTTATGAAACCATTGGTATTATTGCGCCAATTCTGGTGGTGATTGGTCGTCTATTACAAGGCTTCTCGGCAGGTGTTGAATCTGGCGGTGTATCGATTTATCTCGCTGAAATTGCAACAGATAAAAACCGTGGATTTATCACAAGCTGGCAATCTGGCAGCCAGCAAATTGCAGTTGTATTTGCGGCATTGCTGGGTTATTGGCTAAACACTATCTTAACGACTGCTCAAGTGGGTGAATGGGGCTGGCGTATTCCCTTCTTAATTGGCTGTTTGATTATTCCTTTAATCTTCTTATTCCGTCGTACTTTAGAGGAAACTGAAGACTTTAAAGCGCAAAAAACTCATCCATCGACTAAAGAAATTTTCAGCACGCTTGCGAGCAACTGGCGCATCGTACTTGCGGGCATGATGATGAGTGCCATGACCACAACCACGTTCTATTTCATTACGGTTTACACCACTGTGTATGCAAAACGTACTCTAGAAATGTCGGTAACGGATAGTCTTTTAGCAACCGTATTTGTGGGTTTATCAAATTTCTTCTGGTTACCAATGGGTGGTTTGCTTTCAGACAAAATCGGCCGTCGTCCAGTGTTAGTCGGCATTACAACCCTTGCCATCTTTACAACTTATCCAGTTTTAAGCTGGTTAGTCAGTGACATTAGTTTTACCAATCTGATTATCTCGCTTGCTTACTTCTCATTCTTCTTTGGTATGTACAACGGCACCATGGTTGCAACACTTGCCGAAGTGATGCCTAAACGAGTCCGTACAGTTGGTTTCTCTTTAGCATTTAGTCTTGCCGCCGCTATTTTCGGTGGTATGACTCCAATGGCCTGTACATTCCTGGTCGAACATACGGGTAATCCAAGTACCCCTGCTTTCTGGCTGATGCTCGCTGCGGTATGTAGCTTAGTCTCAAGCCTGTATTTATGTCGCAGTTCGAAACAGAAGAATGCAGACCCAATTGCTGAACCTGCGAAGGTTAGCGCTTAAAACAACAACTTAACCTGAAATTTTAATGAACAGTACGGCGTATGTTGTAGCCGTACTGTGCTCTCCTATCATTAAAGCGAGATACTATGAAAAATTCCCCTATCTTCATGACCATTTGCTTAGCTGGTGCAGGCTTAGGCTCAACCCTTGCTAACGCAGATACGCTCGAAGTGATTAGCTCAGGCGGTTTCTATTCATCTATGGAAAAACTCATTCCAATATTTGAAAAACAAACTGGCCATACTGTTCACCTTTCGTCTGGTTCATCAATGGGCGCATCACCAACTGCAATTCCAAATCGACTCGATCGTGGTGAACATTTTGATGTGGTGGTGTTGGCTGCTCCTGAACTGAACAAGCTTGCAGAAAAAGGTTATGTAGACCCAAGTTCACAAAGTGCTTTAGTGAACTCAAGTATTGGCATGGCTGTACCTAAGGGTGCGCCAAAACCAGACATTAGCTCTGCGGCAAAATTCGAAAAAGTTCTATTAAATGCTAAGCACATCGGCTATTCGGCAAGTGCGAGCGGTACACATCTTGAAAAAGATGTTTTTCCAAGCTTTCCACCTGTCGAGTACAAAGTGATTGCTGGTAAAGCAGAAAAAGTGGTCGGTGACCGTGTTGCAAAACGTATTGCTGAAGGTCAGTTTGATATTGGTTTCCAGCAAATTAGTGAAATCAAACCTTTTGCCGGTCAATATGGTCAAGTTGATTTAGTCGGTCCAATTCCTGCGCCTTATCAAAAAGTCACTGTATTTGCAGCTGGCATTGGTAAAAACTCTGAACATGAAAAAGTCGCAAAAGAACTCATCAAATTTGTGAAGTCACCACAAGCAACACAAATTATTGAAGAACAGGGTCTAGAGCAGGTTAAACAATAAAAGCTCTAAAAGGCAGCGTCTTGAGGTGATGTTGCCTTTACTCTGTTGGTGGTTTACTTAGCGCAATAGAGCAAAATGAATAGCAATAAACCAGTGTAGAATAACCAATAAAGGTCAATATAGTATTTGCCGTGGAACTCAAACAATTAAAGTATTTTATTGCGGTCATCGAGTCAGGAAGCTTGGGTAAAGCTGCAAAAAATCTCGATATTGGAACTTCTGCATTAAGTCAGCAAATCTCAAAATTAGAAAGCGAGCTTTCTATTCGCCTTTTACAACGTACTGCTTTAGGTACGGTTCCCACCCCTGCGGGTTTAGCTTTTTTTCAACAAGTTCAACTGGCGCTTAGGCACCTAGACCATGCCGTAGACTCTGCACACTCTTCACGTTTAAGTGGTCATGTCACTGTCGGTTTTTCCCCAAGTGTCGCATCGGTTATTGGCACGCACTTTTTAAAACTCATGAGAAACCGTTATCCCGACATTAAAGTCCGTTTAATTGAAGGTTTATCGGGTGACTTAAAAGCTTTAGTTAATGCAAGGCAGCTCGATGTTGCCATCATCTTTAGTGACGATGTCGACCCACAGTGGGCCATACAACCTTTAGTCAAAGAACAGATGTTTTTAATCTCGCCTAAAGAAGTGCTGAGTCAGTACCACCTTGAAAGCTGTATAGACACTCAAACGATTGCCCATTCACAGCTAAAAGAACTTCCGCTAATTTTACCGAGCCAACGACATGGGCTGCGTTTGTTGCTCGAACAGAAAATTCATCAGCTTAAAGTGGCCTATGAAATTGATGGACTGCACTTGCTAATGGAAAGCATTAGCCAACTCGAAATGGCAACCATCCAACCTGCGGGTGCATCGTTAAACTCGCGGCAAGACCTATGTTTACTGCGCATTGTAGAACCTGCTATTGAACGCATTAACTATTTGATTAGTCTCTCCGAAGAAGAACTCTCACCTGCAACTTTAGCCACCAAAGTGGTGATTCGTGCTTGTGTCACCAACCTGATTAATGAAAAGCGTTGGCCCGGTGCGAAACTCATAAACACTTAAGCCTTTAGTCTTTATTTTTACTAAATACCCATTCAAGCTTAGCCTCTCACTGCATCTTCCCTTTTAAAGCTACATTAGCCTTAGCTGAGAAAGGGAGAAATCCATGCATGATGTGATTGTAATTGGTGGTGGGAATGCCGCACTGTGTGCCGCGCTCACGGCAAAAGAAAGTGGCGCGTCTGTGCTTGTCATAGAAGCAGCACCTAAAGAATGGCGTGGTGGTAACTCACAACACACTCGTAACCTCCGTTGCATGCATGATGCTCCTCAAGATGTATTAGTCGATGCCTACCCAGAAGAAGAATATTGGCAAGACCTGCTTAAAGTCACTGCCGGAAAAACCAATGAGCACTTAGCTCGTCTCGTCATACGTAGCACGGCGACTTGCCGCGACTGGATGCGTAAACATGGCGTGAATTTTCAGCTGCCCCTATCGGGAGCTTTACATGTTGCACGTACCAATGCCTTTTTTATGGGTGGCGGTAAAGCCCTCATTAATGCGTATTACCGAAGTGCTCAAGAGCTTGGCATTGAGATTTTATACGACACAAAAATTAAAGATCTAAAGTTAAACCAAGGACATTTTGAAGCTGCAATTGCGGAAGATGGTCGTGTGTTTAAAGCGAAAAGCTGTGTATTGGCCTCAGGTGGTTTTGAATCAAATCTGGAATGGTTAAGAGAAGCATGGGGGCAAAATGAAAACGGCGAATGGCCTGCCGATAATTTCATTATTCGCGGAACCCGCTTTAATCAAGGCAACTTACTCAAATTTATGATCGATCAAGGCGCCGATATTATTGGTGATCCATCACAATCGCACTGCGTGGCTGTAGATGCACGCGCACCGTTATATGACGGTGGCATCTGCACCCGTATTGACTGCGTTTCACTGGGAATTGTGGTCAATAACAAAGCGGAACGTTTTTACGATGAAGGCGAAGACTTCTGGCCAAAACGCTATGCCATTTGGGGCCGTCTTGTTGCCAAACAGCCGCAGCAAATTGCCTATTCGATTATTGACTCAAAAGCGATTGGGCGCTTTATGCCACCTGTATTTGCAGGCGTAAAAGCAAATAGTATTCAAGAACTGGCTGAAAAAATAGGGTTAGATGCAAAGACCTTATGCCATACCGTAGAAGAATTTAACCAAGCCTGCGTACAAGGCACCTTTAACCATACCATTTTAGATGACTGCACTACCCAAGATATTGTTCCCAACAAAACCCATTGGGCCGTTCCTCTCGATCGCCCTCCCTTCTATGCCTATGCGCTTAAACCCGGCATTACCTTTACCTATTTAGGCTTAAAAGTCGAAGATGATGCTGCGGTCCGTTTTAACGATAAAGCCAGCCGCAACCTGTTTGTCGCTGGTGAAATGATGGCAGGTAACGTACTCGGTCAGGGTTATACCGCAGGCGTTGGTATGTCGATTGGCACAACCTTTGGACGCATTGCCGGAAAAAATGCAGCCCACTATGCACTTTCACAAGGAGTTGAACATGAATGCTAGTACTAAAGCCCTAATTCCAGTTGTTCAGCTCTCTGACCATGAGCAGGAAGTTCAAAGAGCCCTACAGATTTGTAATGCTTGTCGTTACTGTGAGTCGTTTTGTGCTGTATTTGCGGCGATGACCAAGCGTCTTGAGTTTAATCAAGCCGATATTCATTACCTCGCAAACCTGTGCCATAACTGTGGTGCGTGTTTACATGCTTGCCAATATGCCCCGCCACATGAGTTTGGTGTAAACATTCCAAAAGCAATGGCGCAAGTACGTTTGGAAACTTACCAAGAATTTGCGACCCCTCAACCGCTAGGCCGACTTTATAAATCGGTGGGCATTCCTTTTGTTTCAGCGTTATCACTCATTTTCTTTTTATGCATGTTAGCTGTGGTCTGGTACAAAGGCACCGACCTGTTTGCAGGCTATCAAGGTAACTTCTATGCAATTTTCCCGCATAACTTTTTAGCTCTACTTTTTGGAGCAACCTTTACAGTTGCGATTGTTTTGCTCGGCATTGGAATTAGTAAATTTTGGAGACAGACGTCTAAAGTTATTCACGGCAAAGTAGAAAAACCCGACCTAGTTCAAGCTACCCAAAATGTGTTAACGCTTAAATATTTAGATGGTGGACATGGCAAAGGCTGTAATGAACAAGATGACCGTTATACACAAATCCGCCGCGTGTTCCATCACCTCACCTTTTATGGCTTTATGCTTTGCTTTGCAGCCACAGGCGTAGCGACTTTATATCACTATTTCCTTAACCTACATGCGCCTTACCCTATCTTTAGCTTGCCTGTTATTTTAGGCACTTTAGGTGGACTTGGCTTAGTGATTGGACCATCTGGCTTGCTCTATTTAAACCTTAAACGCCATCCATTACATGGTGACCGTGAGCAAAAACCTGTAGATCGAGGCTTTATTTTCCTTTTAATTTTAGTCAGTGCTTCAGGCTTAGCCCTCATGGCATTTCGCAATACACCTTACATGGCACTTTTACTGATTTTCCATTTAGCTACAGTCATGACCTTCTTCATTACCATGCCATTTGGAAAGTTCGCACACGGTTTTTACCGCAGTGCTTCTTTACTCAAATTTGCCATCGAAGAACGTATTTCGAAAGGCCGATAAAAGATCATTCCCAATATTTTTAGCATAGCCCTATGAATATACCCCCATATTCCATAAAAAAATAAGGGTATCTAAAAAGGATCATTGATAATTTTTGGATAAAAAAAGCCACATCTGGAGAATGTGGCTAAAGTATTGCTTTGCTTGCTACGGTTATACCGTAGTTTTAGATTAGAGCGATTAGCTTAATTTAAACTGAATAAATAACTTGTTTGAAGCTGATAATACGCAATCATACAGAACCAGCAAAAGTAGTATTGTTCTATTCATCTTGATCTAGTCGGGATAACCTCTTCATGCAAACTCCCCCTTATATAACCACTTATACAAATAACTAACTTAATCATATAGATAATAATAAATAAGTTCTTCGGTTAGCTGTAAGTATGGTTTTCTATATCGTATATTATACAGTTTAAAGAAAAACATATTGATTATTTATTAGCTCAAACAAACTCAAAATAATTAACAAAATATGCCTTATGTTGCTATCTCGACCAACACTCTGATTTTATCTAGATAAGATTTTTCTTGTTCAGTTTATATACGTTTATGAAAAATGCCACTCTTTATAAAACAGACGAAATAGTCTCCAGAACGAATTTAGAGTTCCACTTTGATCAAGTACCTAAATATTGGTTTGGAGAAGATCCCTTTAAAACTCGTTTTTTTGATGCTTTGGGGTTATCTTTTCCCGACGGAGAGAAATTTTTCATACAAAGCGTTAAAGCTTTTAGAGATAAAGTCACAGATCCTAAGCTGCTCACTGATATCTCCGTCTTTATCAAACAAGAAGCCCAGCATGGCATTATTCATAACTTAATGAATGAAAATCTCAAGAAACAAAATATTCCAGTTAAGCGTCTGATGGGCGTGCTTAAAAACTCATTAAATTATAATAAATCTCTAGAATTCAATTTAGCAGTTACAGTTGCATATGAACATGTTACAGCCCTACTCGCCCAATGTTTATTTGAAGATAGACAAGTTTTTGCTGAGGCGGATCCACGTATGCAAGCGCTATGGATTTGGCACTCTATAGAAGAAATGGAGCATCGAGAAGTTGCTTTCAATGTCATGAAACAAGTGGGCAATGTTGATGAAGAGATGAGAGTCATCGCCTTTCGCAAAACTTTTTCTCTTATTTTTGATTCAGCACTTGGAGTAGCAAATATTATGTTACGTTGCGATGGTTTTAATCACAATGAAAGAAAACTGATGTTGGATAAAGGAAAGGATTGGCTTTTTGGCCCGAAAGGTATTATGACCACAAAAATGCCATTAATTTTAGATAGTTTAAAAGAAGACTTTCATCCTAGCCACTCTACCCACTTATTAATCATTACAATGTATGGGTGAAAGCCATTGAAGAAACGAATGACCCAATTTATGCGGCAAATAAATTTTGGGAAGGGGGTTTAAAATAGATTCTTATTAAAAAAACGAATGAACTTACATTTATTGATATTAGTATCAATCCTCTCATTTCAATAACGTCAAAGCGAAAGATCATCAAACCTGTAATTAACTGTTGTACAAGCTGACAAAGCAACTTCTTTTGTTGCTTATTTCTTCATTTCTCCAAGCAATCCTTTTTGTGAATTTCTATGGATTTGTTAAGATGAACCACGTGCAAATTTAACTGCACCGCATATGCCACTGACTTAATGTGACATAAAAAAGCTATACTTTTTTATCTAATTCAGTCAGATTTGCACAGAATTATGAGGATGGATAACATCGTTAATCCTCCAGATCAGATTTATCTAAATATTAAGTTTCAAGGATTTAGTACGAATGAACAGCGCTGAAATCATGGCTGACTTATCCAACCATACACCAATGATGCAGCAATACCTTAAAGTCAAAACTGACTATCAACATGCTTTGCTGTTCTATCGTATGGGCGATTTTTACGAGCTTTTTTTTGAAGATGCTCATTTAGCGGCCAAATTACTCGGCATTACACTGACCCATCGTGGTAAAGCCAGCGGTCAACCGATTCCAATGGCTGGCGTGCCTTATCATGCAGCCGAAGGTTATCTCGCACGTTTAGTCAAAGCTGGACGTACTGTTGCGATCTGCGAGCAAGTCGGTGAAGTTACAGGAAAAGGGCCTGTTGAGCGTAAAGTCGTTCGTATTTTGACGCCTGGAACATTAACAGATGATGCACTGCTTGGCAGTTATCAATCTTCAAATCTGGTTGCGCTTTGCATTCAGCAAAATCAAATCGGTTTGGCCTTGCTTGATCTCAGTGCAGGTATTTTCAAAGTCCAGCAACAAGACTATAAGCCAGAGCAACTGGCAATCGAACTGGCACGTCTAATGCCAAGCGAAATCCTGATTGATGAAGATCTGATTGATAAAAATATTATTGAGCAAATCAAAAAGAATCTGGACTGCCCGATTACCAAGCGCCCAAATGTCGACTTTAATTTAAATAATGCCCAAAAGACGTTATGTGACCAATTTTCAGTTTCGACCTTATCTGGCTTTGGTTTAGATCCATTACCACTTGCCAGAGCTGCCGCTGCTGCGCTGATTCATTACGCTAAAGAAACCCAAAAAACGGCATTACCCCATATCCGTTCAATTCAGATTGAGCAAAGTACTGACTTTATTGCGCTTGATCCGATTACGCGCCGCAACTTAGAGATCATTGAACCTCTATTTGAACATGGTACTTCGCTGTTTCAACTCATCAATGATTGCCAAACGGCGATGGGCGGACGTTTGCTGAGCCGAACGCTGATGCAACCGATCCGTGACACAGCCATTCTCGATGCACGTCTTGATGCGACTGAACAGTTATTAAAAGGTTTCCATGAAGCGCCTGTTCGTTTGGTATTAAAAGAAATTGGTGATATTGAACGTGTGCTCAGCCGTGTTGCTTTAGGCAGTGCTCGTCCCCGTGATCTGGTACAACTCCGTCATGCCTGTGCACAGATTCCGTTCTTACGTCATGCCTTAGCGCCTGTATTAAAAACCCAGCAATCTAAATTACTTACACAGCTTGACCAAGAGCTGGGCGACTTTAAGAGCCTCCATCAGCACTTAATGGCTGCGATTGTTGAAAGCCCACCTGTACTTCTTCGTGATGGCAATGTAATTGCAGAAGGCTATGACGAAGAACTGGATGAATTACGCAAAATTCGTGATCATGCGGGTCAGTTCCTGATTGATTTAGAGATTAAAGAACGTGAGCGTACAGGAATCAACACCCTGAAAATCGGTTATAACCGCGTCAGCGGCTATTATATCGAATTAACACGTGCACAAGCTGAACAGGCGCCTGCCGATTATATTCGTCGCCAAACCCTAAAAAATGCTGAACGATATATTACGCCAGAACTCAAAGGCTTTGAAGATAAAGTGCTTTCGAGTGAGTCACGCGCCCTCGCCCGTGAAAAACTTTTATTTGAATCGTTGTTAGATGAATTGCGTCAGAATATTGCGCATTTACAAATGATGAGTGCGGCGATTGCACATATCGATGTACTGGCAAACTTTGCCCATCAAGCGCGATTAAATAGTTGGGCAAGACCAGAATTTACCGCTGAAACCTGCATCAAGATTCAGGCTGGTCGTCATCCTGTGGTAGAAGCGTTAAATAAAGCACCATTTACGCCGAATGATACCTTCCTTGATCCACAGCACCGTATGGCAATTATTACGGGCCCGAACATGGGCGGTAAATCAACCTTTATGCGTCAGACGGCGCTTATTAGTTTGCTTGCCTATTGTGGTAGCTTTGTCCCAGCCAAAGCTGCAAAGCTGGGTTCGATTGACCGTATCTTTACCCGTATTGGTTCTGCAGATGATTTATCGACAGGTAAATCAACCTTTATGGTTGAAATGACCGAAACCTCGCAGATTCTTCATCACGCAACCAGTCAGTCTTTAGTACTGATGGATGAAGTTGGTCGTGGAACCAGTACCTACGATGGTCTTTCTCTGGCTTGGGCCTGTGTGGTTGATTTAACCAAACGCGTAAAATGTTTGTGTCTGTTTGCGACTCACTATTTTGAGCTGACTGAACTGGGTAGCGAAGCAGGCATTGATAACTACCATGTCACCGCACAAGAACTAAATGGCAATTTGATTTTGCTACATAAAGTTCAACATGGCCCCGCAAGCCAAAGTCACGGTTTACAGGTTGCGAAACTGGCAGGTATTCCTGCAAGTGTGATTAAGGAAGCCCAAAAGCGACTAAAAATTCTGGAAAAGCAGCAGCATCAACATTTACCAAATAGTGTGCAGAATGACTTATTCAGTGCCGTTGAGCATGAAATCGAAACCCAAGTTATTGAAAAAGTAATTGAGGTTGAAGCAAAATCACCTGCATTAGAGTTGTTACAAAACATTGATGTTGATGACCTGACGCCACGTCAAGCGCTTGAACAGCTTTATCAACTCAAAGCTTTATTTAAGACCAGTCAGACACTTGAGAATTAATCCACCGATCAATAAGCTCTATCCTTTGAGGTAGAGCTTATTTACATAGCGCTTGCGTAATCTAACAATTGCTCACCCACCATTTTTAAGGTTCATGTTATTCCTAACCTAGAAAATTATTCTGTGGAGGAAATACCATGTCTCGTGGCGATAAATCTGCATATACAGCAAAACAGAAACGACAAGCCAAGCATATTGAAGAAAGTGAACTGGAACAAGGTCGCTCTCAGGAAGATGCTGAACGTATTGCTTGGGCAACGGTGAATAAGCAAGATGGTGGTGGTCTCAAGAAAAAGCACAAATAAGCAAATTGCGGCTGTAGTTGAGACTTATTATCAACAAAAGTCATATAAATAAGTCCATTTCATTGATACGAATAATAAATATCAATAAAAGGAATTGTTTCTATCGGTATTTTTTGCCTAAAATACGCTATGCAAAATGAAAACCATATTTTTTAGGTAGCTGCCGCCATGACCTTTGTTGTCACCGAAAATTGTATTAAATGTAAATATCAAGATTGTGTTGAAGTTTGTCCAGTAGACTGCTTCTACGAAGGTCCAAACTTCCTTGTGATCAATCCAGATGAATGTATTGACTGCGCACTATGTGAACCAGAGTGTCCAGCAAATGCAATTTTCTCGGAAGATGAGTTACCAGAAGGCCAAGAAGTCTTTATCGAACTCAATGCTGAATTGTCTGAAAAATGGGCTGGCAATAACATCACTCAAATTGGTGAGCAACCTGCTGACCGTGAAGAGTGGAATGGCAAGCCAGACAAGCTGCAATATTTAGAAAAATAATTGAAAAAGGCCAGTTTTACTGGTCTTTTTTATACTTTAATCACACATTTCTTTGCAATTACCTCATTATTCATACGCCATTTTGCATTAAAATAATACGCCTATCGATTATGAACTGCGCTTTTTATGATTCGAAATAAATTACAGGGTCTATTATCATTATTTGCCATCCCTGTGATGATGGTAGGTTGTACAAGTTCAACCACAAAAGTAAATCAAAACCAAGGTAAAAGAATTTACATTCCTCAAGAACAAGTTACTTTAACCCGCCCTGTTCCAAATAAAGTCGAACCTGCTTCCTATCGCCGATGGCTCGGTCAAGGCGATAATTATGCACGCGTTCGCGAATACGAGCAGTATCTTGCCCGTAATAATGTTGCCCATATTGTTCCAAGTTTTGAGTTGCTGCGTACTGCACGAGACTGGCAAAAATGTGGCCGTTCAGAATATATGGTGCCTAATCGTGAGTTATGGGGAAATGCCCTGCCAACCTTACGTGTCTTTAAATATCTGGTCGCAGCAAAAGTTTTAACGGATTTTGAAGTTACCTCGGTTTATCGAGATCTGCCTTTGAACCAATGTGCTGGTGGTGCGGGCTCTTCAAAACATCTATTTAACTCGGCCATTGATTTCCGTATTGGCCCTGAATACCCACAGCCACAAGATTATGCCTTTATCGAACAGACCAAATTCAAGTTATGCCAGTTCTGGGCACAGCATGGACAAAGTCTGGATATAGGCGTTGGTTTATATAGTTCTGGACAGATTCATATTGATACGCAAGGCTATCGTACTTGGGGTCCTGACCTGACCCGCAATAGCTCGATGTGTAATTTCTAAAAATCCCTCGGCAACTTAAAAAGAGATCAAATTGATCTCTTTTTTGTTTCATTACACAGGATTAATTGAGCAATCAAATTGCACTCTGATCATAAACGTTTAAAATGCAGCTAACAGATTCATAGGTAAACTTGATTATGCAACAGATGTGGACCGACATTGATGACTATATCAATTCACATTTAATTCCCACAGACCCAAGACTTCAACATGCATTAGATAATACCGATACTCAGGGATTTTCTAATCATTTGGCTGTTGCGCCTAATCAAGGCATGTTTTTGCAGATGCTGATCCAGATGAACCAATGCAAACGTGTATTGGAACTGGGAACTTTTGGTGCTTACAGCACTATTTGGCTTGCAAAAGCGCTGCCAGAAGATGGTTATCTACTCACCGTTGAAGGACGTGATACCCATGTCATCATTGCGCAGGAAAATATTGATTTTGCCAATATGCCAACCACCATCGAACTAAAAAAAGGGCGTGGTGCAGATATCATGAACCAGCTGATTGCAGAAGGCAGTGAGCCATTTGATTTCATTTTCATTGATGCGGATAAGCAAAGTTATCCTGAGTATTTTGAGCTAAGTTTAAAACTTGCTCATTCAGGTACCATTATCGTGCTTGATAATGTGATTCGTGCAGGAGATATTCTGGATGAAAATAACAAGAAGCCAAGTATTGAAGGGATTCGTGAAGCATTCACGGCGTTAAAAGACCATCCGCAACTGTTATCTTGCACAGCATTACAAACCGTAGGCTCAAAAGGTCATGATGGCTTTGCAATTGCCATCGTAAAATAGAGATTAAAAAACAACCTATTTAATTTAGTTGTGCAATATCAACAAATTATATTTATCTCTAATGCTTTTCCATACAGTTATCCACAGGAATTGCGGATAACTATATGGAAAGAAATGAATCACTTAGCAACAAGCAAAGGTACATTGGCATTACGGAAGATCGTGGTGGTGATACTACCCAAGAAGAACTGATGAATTTTACTGTGGCTAAATGCCCCTAATACAATCAGCTGAATATCATGTTCCCTTTGATATTCAAGAATATTTTGCGCGACATCACCATAACGGTACACGGATACCACTTCCAATCCAGCATCGGTTAAGTACTTCTCTGGTTCAGCCAGCATTTCAGGATGATCACCAACGTAGAGCAAGTGGCATTGCAAGAGTTTCAACAGGTCACTTTTTGCAATACGTTGCAGCATTTTCTGGCAGGTTGGTGAATATTCATAGGCAAAGATAAAACGTTTCGGTGGCTGGAAATGCTCGCCTACCGTAATAACAGTACAGTTTGCACCACGAATGAAGTTTTCAACATTGCTACCAATCGGTTTGTTTTTCTCGGCAGCACGCTCACCCACCCGACCAATAATCACAATATCGTTTTCATCGAGAAGATTAAAACTTTGCTCAAGAAAATCACCTTTTTCCTGAATCTTGGTGCTGGTTAAGCCATACTGTTTTTCGATAAGCTCAGAGATATGTTTAAGCAAATTATTACTATAATCCAGTGCAAGCTCACTTTGCTTTTGTTCTAGCTCAGCCAGCTCTTTGAGCAGCATGGCATTACTTTCAAAGCCAATCACACCGCTGATTTCACCTAAATGATAACTCGCTGGGTAATAGTCCAGAATTTGCAATAGTACCAATTCTCTTTGTGTCTGTTTGGCCACCCACACAGCCGCCTCAGCCACAGCATCAATGCAGGGTGAAGAATCAATACATGCAATTACACGGTTCATTTTTCGCCTCTCTTTAGGTAATACCTTAGGTCTTCTACTTATTTTTAACTTATCACAGATAAAAGCGAGGAAGGTTAAATTTATGTATCGAATCTCATAAGCTTTTTAATAAACCTTTACTCATTACGATAACGAATTATTTTTGCTGGATTCCCTGCCACGATTGCATAATCGTCTACATCTTTGGTTACCATACTGTTCATGCCCACAACTGCATGATCTCCAATTTTAATACCATCCTTGATCCCCACATACGCGCCGAGCCAGACATCGCGTCCCACTTCAATTCCTTTAGAGCTAACAGGTTGCTGATAGATAGCACGATCCATTTCCATACCATGATCGAAGGCATATAAATGACTATAAGCCGCGATTCTGACTTGGTCATTTAATTTGATCCCTGTACGCCCCCCATCCAGAATACAGTGATGGTTAATCGCAACTTCATTGCCAATTTCTAACGGGCCATGCAAGGTGCAATCTGCGGCGATAAAGGTATTATCTCCAATCGAAATCTTACGACCACGTTCTGCAAAAATATGTGCCAATGGAGAAATGAAACAGTTCTTGCCGATTTCCACCGTTTCCATGTCCATTAAATAGGCCTGATATTCAGCTTGCCATGCTTCTGCCCATTCACGATGTTTTGGCTTGAGTGTCCAATATAACCAAGGCATATAATTAAGGCGCTGCTTATGCTGCTCACGATATTTCAGTAAAGGATCATTCATCTTCTTGCTCCTCAATGACCTTCAGCACTTCACGCCCTGAGAGGCATTGCCCCGCAAGAGAGGACAGATACATTTCAGTCATCACATACATGTAATTTCTCACGTCCTCTACTCACATCTTGCAGCTTAAGTCTTAAAGGCTCAATCTGATGCACTTGCAGTCGGGCCTGAACCGTAACACCAGTATCGGTATAACTTTCCTGATATTCAATCTGTTGCTGCATCAACTCATACTGCATAATGGCCCATTCATTGAACAAGCATGCAAACTGGATTTCTTTTTTTTCAATCAGTTCAATTTTTTCTGCTAACAATAAGCACTGACCTGCGCAACCGCCATAGGCACGTACCAAACCACCCGTACCCAATTTAATACCGCCATACCAACGATTGACCAGTACAATAACGTTGGTCAGTTCATTACCTTCAATAGTCGCAAGAATGGGTCGACCTGCCGTGCCTGAAGGTTCGCCATCATCATTAAAACGGACATGATGTCCAATTTTCCATGCCCAGCATTGATGCGTGGTTGAAGTATCTTTGTATTGCTCGAGAAAATCTTTAACATGCTGTTCATTTTCAACAACAGCCGCAATCGCTTGGAAACGACTTTTTTTAATGTCTTCTTCAAAAGTTACCGTACTGGCAATGGTAAATGGCATAAAAAACAAGATAAAAACTGAAAAACAGATTATAGCCGCTTAACTGACAAATAAAAAACCTCGCCTGAAGCGAGGTTTTCTCAATCAGCACAACTTAGCGTTCGCGTAATGCTTCTTTGGCTTTATTAAACGGTTTAAGCAGGTAATCCATAATAGTTTTTTGACCTGTACGAATATCCACTGTCGCCACCATACCCGGGGTAATACTGAATGCCTTACCCGCCTTGTTATAGAGGCGATCCGAATCGGTACGGATATAAACACGATAATAGAACTGATCCTGCTTCACTTCATCACGAATGGTATCTGGAGAAATCACTGTTACTTTCCCATCCAGACCGCCATAGATCGAATAATCATAGGCCGTAATTTTCACCAAGGCCTCTTGTCCCGGACGAATAAAAGCAATATCTCGCGGAGAAATACGAGCTTCAATCAACAGTTTATCTTCCAGTGGGACAATGGTCATCAATTTACCATTTTGCGGAATCACCCCACCTAAAGTCGTGACATCAATTTCTTTGACCACACCACGTACTGGCGCTTTAAATACCGCACGTTGTAAGCTATCAGCACGTCCATTCACCACTTGTTGTTGTGTCTGGATATCAGTATTGGCTTTGGAAAGCTCTTCTCGCGCTTTGACATAATATTCGTTACGCGTGTCATTGATCTTATTATTCAAGTCATTGGCTTCACGTTTTAAGCGCAATACTTCAACTTCACTCGCTGCACCTTTTGCCACTAATGGCTCAGTCATGGCAAGCTCTTGTCGCACTAACTTGGCAGCCTGTTCATAACCTGCGATGGATTGCTCCAGATTCTCACGGCGCGAATAATAAAGTGCGGTTTCCTCTTGAACCAGCTTAGGACTTTTCTTAACTTCCTCAGGAAAAGTCAGTGGCGTGCCATTTACTTCCGCACGTAAACGCGCTGCGGTTGCCTGTGCCGAAATCAGTAAAGACTGCGACTCCCCCACATTCGAAGCCAAACGTGTCGGATCAAGTTGAGCAAGGATCTGCCCCTTTTCCACCACATCACCTTCATTCACATCAAGCTTGGTTAAAATACCACCCTCAAGTGACTGAATGATCTGCTCTTTTGAAGATGGAATAACTTTACCCGTCCCCGTAGAAACTTCTTCTAAATTAAACAACCATGCCCAGATCAAGAGTACAAGTAAACCAATCCCAATCATCCAAACAACGAGTGTCGAACGAGGTAACTTAGGTTCCTTGTAAGTTACATTCATCGGACGGCTACTCGTTTTTTGTTCTTCACTCATAAATTTGCCTCTATTCTCTAAGTATTAAACTATTTTTTGTTTTATTGCTGATTGTTGTAAGACTTGTTCCACTGGCCCATCCATCACGATCTTGCCTTCATTCATGACAATAATCCGGTCAACCAATTCCAGTACAGCACGACGGTGGGTCGCCACCACTAAAGTTCGATAACCGAGCCAGTTTCTTAAATGGTCAATAAGCTGCTTCTCGGCGACATCATCAATGGCTGCCGTTGGCTCATCAAGCAACAGAATGTTCGGTTGACGGATTAACAGACGTGCGAGTAATAAAGCTTGTCGTTGGCCCCCAGAAAAACCGACTCCACCTTCTAAAACCAGATGATCAAGCCCTTCTTTCTTCTCATGCACAAAGCTCAATGCACCCGTCACTTTCAGTGCTTTTAGAATGTCTTCATCGCGTGCGAGTGGTGCGCCTAAAGTCAGGTTTTCACGGATCGTGCCATAGAATAGATGTGCATTCTGATTGAGTAAGCCCATGTCACGGCGTACATCAGACGGATCAATCAGGCTAATATCCAGATCATCTAAATGAACCGAACCTGCATTCGGAAATTGCATGGCAGATAAAATCTGGAGCAGTGTTGATTTGCCTGCACCATTACGCCCAAGAATGGCAATACGTTCACCAGCACGAATCTTCAAATGTGGAATAGACAAACTTGGACGAGGATCATCTTCGGAATATTGGAATACAACTTTTTTAAGCTCGTAGTCGCCATGTAGCACTTCTTTATGAACCAGATGAGCCTGATCTGCCTGATCAACAGGCTTTTTCATTAACTCATCCAGACCTTTTTTAGCCACTTTGGCCTGTTGTAAACGTCCGAGAATCCCTGTGATTTGCGAAATGGGAGCCAGCATACGAGAAGACAAAATCGAACATGCCACCAATGCACCCGTGGTCATATCACCTTTCATCACCGCAAAACAGCCCACCAGAATTACCGCGGCATAGGTTAGACCCTGAATCTTTTGTGTCCATGCCGTGAGCACACCAACAATTTTACGTTGTTGCATACTAATATCGGCAGACACTTCATTCATGTGGTTCCACTGGTTCTGGAAACGTGACTCCGCACGTAATAGCTTGATATCTTCAATCCCTTGTACGGCTTCGACCAGAATCGCATTACGAATTGAGGATTCGCGCATCCCTTCTTGTGCCAGTTGAGCCAGTTTCTTTTGTGCCAAGATCGCAGGCAAAATCATTAAAGGCACAACAAGTAGCATAACCCAAAATAAATTTCCGCCAATCAGCGCAAAGATAATCAGGAATAAGAAGAAAAAAGGTAAATCTGCAATCGCGCCCATTGTGGTCGAAGTGACCAGCTCACGTACGCCTTCCAGCTCCCGAATTTGAGAAATAAAAGTACCGGTAGATTTAGAACGTTCACTATTTTTGATACGTAGTGCATGACCAAATACACGATCTGACACTCTTAAATCGGCACGCTTTCCAATAATATCTGAAATGTAAATACGCGAAAGACGCAGTACAAATTCGAAAATCGCAGCGATTAATACACCGGCTGCCAATACCCAAAGCGTCGGAATGGATTGTGAAGGTACCACCCGATCATACACCTGCATCGAGAAAATAATGGTCGCCAATGCCAGAATGTTGGCAATCATCGATGCCAGCATAATGTCGATATAACGCTTCCAGTCTTGCAGAGCGATGGACCAGAACCAGCTTGGTTGATAAGGTTTGATATATTCATCAACACGCGCATCAGGCACCGACTGTTCAGGACGCAGTACATAGACATTTTTAATGATGTGTCTTAGCGCACCCACCGCAAATTTTTGCGAAAGTCCCTGATCACCACTCAATTGAATACTGACATGGCCAGTACCATCAGCCTTATCGATAACACCTACCTGTCCATCAGCCAATTCGACTAATACAGGTAAACGCCAAGGGTTGATCACTTCATTGGTGAAAGCAACTTTGCGTAAATTCAGACCAATCTGGCGGCTAATCAGCACCAGAACCTCATCCAGATTCTGGTTTTGATTCCAGTCCAGTTGTAAGCGAATCCGTTCTTCAGATGGTTCAATTCGGTAATGCTTGGCGATGGTTAATATTGCTTGTAACCAGGGCTGATAATTTATTTTTGTAGTAATCATGGTTGTACCTCAAACCCTTGTATATTTAAATTATTGAGGTCATAGGCCTGACGAGAACGTCCTGTCGCAGCAATATATTGCGCAATGCTACTGTAAATATCATAACGTGCTGTTTCAGCCTCTGAGTTCGCACTATGAATCGCTTGTTCTGCATTTAACAAATCGACTAAAGTTCGTGTTCCCAACTTATATTGTTCTTGATAAAGCTCTCTTGTACGTATTGTTGTTGCTTGTTGTCCCGCCAATACCTGCATCTGACGTTGTTTATTTTCAATTTGTTCACGGCTGGTTCTGATCTGATCCAGCACTTTTAGATAAACCGCATTGACCTGTGCTCTTGCTGCCTCTTCAGCATAACTTGCGGCCTTGGTTCTTGAGGAAGTTGCTCCCCCTTGGTAGAACTGGCTGCTGGCTTCGAGCATGATCGCACTATCAAAGCCACCCTCTTTATCATTACCCGGGTTGCGTCCGTGTAAAGCCTGACTCAGTTCTCCTTTTACAGATAGTGTCGGATAATTACTCACTTGTGTCTGTAATTTTTGATTACGTGCAACTTCAATACCCGCCTGTGCAGCGATCATTTGCGGAATGGTGTTGAATTGTGGTGTTGCGTATAAATCTGATTGTTTTACAAAATCTTCAGGAATCGCCCATTTCACATTGCGGGTATCAAAACCAAGCAATGTATAAAGATGTTGCTGATACTGACTGAGTAAAGATTGCTGGGCAATCATCGCTGACTGTGCTGATTGTAAATACGATTGCGCTTGGATCGGGTCAGCCTGACTACTGATTCCAGCATTTGCTCGCAGATTCGCCATTTCCTGAATCCGTCTGATCCCTGCGATCTGCTGATTTGCAATCTGAATAAGAGTTTGATAACGCTGAATATTGATAATTGTTTGCGCAACATCTAGTGAAATATCATCAATTTTCACCAGCACATTGGCTTGCCCAACAACAACCTTGGCCTTTTCTACATTAACGCCAGATTTAACCTTGCCGAAATCATAAAGCATCTGGGTTGCACTTAAAGTCAGTAATTGCTGACCGCGAGTACTTTTCTTACCTAAGTCTCCCGTGCTGACACCGCCACCAATCTGTGGGTAATAGCCCGATTTTGCAACATCGATATTGGCATTTTGTGAAGCCAATGCTGCGATTCCTTGAGAGATATCAGGATTACGTTGTACCGCAACCTGCACTGCATCTTTCAATACTTTACGTTGATTCTGCCAAAATGCATTTGCGACTGCCGTCTCTTGCGGACGCCCTGATCCAACAACAGGCAAATCACTGCCTAATGATGAATCGACCGAGAAGTTACTCAGCTTTTGCATCTGGGCAACTTTAAATTCATCACTACTTTGCGGAACAAACAGCCGTGACAGATTATTCTTTAAAGTGTGATATTGTTCACTTGGTGTTGTTGCATGTGTCATTGGCACAGATAGCGTTGCTACATAAAGTAACCACTTAAAATCCATACTTCTTTTCCATGATCCATTATTCACTTTTATATCTTTCTTTAAGTTCATATTTTTTCGTATTGTTATCATTTCAGCATTTTCATTTTAATCATTTTTTTACATAAAACACTATGTTCTAAACACGTTTTCACACATTTATAAGTGTTTATTTTTGTAAAACAGTTCTCATTTTTATAAAATATGCCAAACTAATTAAAAAAATAAAATAAATATTTATCAGCAAATTACAGCAAAATCCCCAATATTTCCGAGCAGAAGCGTTGGTATTCAGGATTTTCACTTAAAAAACTGCCATAAAAAAAGAACCTTTCGGCTCTTTCTTCAAATACAGAATGCATTCGGTATTAAACGACGAAATCGTCACCTAAATACACTTTACGCACCTGCTCATTATCCAGAATTTCTTGTGGAGTACCCTCAGCAATCACGGATCCTTCACTGACGATATAAGCTTTTTCACAAATCGCTAAAGTTTCACGCACGTTATGATCGGTAATGAGTACACCAATACCACGATCTTTGAGCGTCTGGATAATATCTTTAATATCACCGACTGAAATCGGGTCAACCCCGGCAAAAGGCTCATCCAGCAGCATAAATTTCGGATCAGCAGCCAAAGCGCGCGCAATCTCAGCACGGCGGCGTTCACCACCAGATACACTCATACCCAATGAATCTTTAATATGGGTAATTTTAAAATCACTTAATAACTCATTCAAACGTTGCTGGCGCTGCTGTTTGTTCAAGTCCTTACGCGTTTCTAAAATCGCCATAATATTTTCAGAAATCGTTAACTTTCTAAAAATCGAAGCTTCTTGGGGTAAATAGCCAATCCCTTTACGCGCACGTTCATGCATCGCAAGATCAGACATATCGAGATCATCTAAATGAATCTCGCCTTTATCCATACGAACAAGACCAACAACCATATAAAAGCTAGTGGTTTTCCCTGCACCATTCGGGCCAAGCAGACCAACGATTTGTCCACTTTGCATAGTAAAAGAAACATCTTTTACCACCCAACGTTTACTATAGTTTTTAGCTAAATGCTTAATACATAAAGTCTGTGGTTGTTGCACTGCCTGTTCCATTAATCACGCGCCCCTGGGAAGCTTTTAGAGCTTGATGGTGGAATAATGATTTGTACACGATTGCTCGAAGAACCTTGAGCCTCGACATCACCTTTATTCATACTATATTTCAGGCTATTACCACGAATGCTTGAACCATCCTGATACAGGTAAGCATTACCTGTTAGCGTGATAATCCCAGTATCTGCGTTATATACGATATTTTGAGCTTCGCCACGTGCCAGACCTTTATTGGCATCCATTTGTTGCTGGAACTTCGCAGGTCGCCCCTTTGCCGTAATGGTCTGGATTTCTTTACGGCTATTTAAGTTTGCAACCAGTGAGTCTGCTTGCAATTTCATAGTGCCCTGCTCAATCACGACATTACCGGTATAGGTCGTTACACCCGATTTATCATTATAGGTTGCACGATCAGCAACCAGAGAAAGCTGTTGATTGCGGTCTGACGGCAAGGCAAAGCTCGTGCTTGCAGATAACGCAACCACAGCGACACAGCCGGCTTGTTTAAGGAAAGTTAGACGAGATTTAGAATTAAGAGCTTGGCGCATACTTTCCTCGAATTTTGTAAAATTCATATTGACCATTATTCATATTAGCCTTTAGACCTTGACTCACAAACTCAGCAGTTGGCGATTGAACCGTGACCTGATGTTGTGTTTCGAGTTCTCTTGTTTTTGGGTAACCTGTGAGCTCATCGGTATGAAACTCCATTTTACCCTGATCGGACAATTTCGTCGCAACAACATTACCAAGCAAGACAACTTTAGTGTTGTCATCATAGCCATTTGCCTGTTTTGCGTAAAAGGTTGCGTCTGCTTTGCCCTGTTTGTACATCACTGCATTCAGTTGATCCAGCTGAGAGGTTTTAAGTTGCATATTTTGCTGCAACTGCTTCACTTCAGCACGAATATATAAATTACCCTTCTCATCAGTTTGTGTTAAGTGAACACCCTGTGCGGAATAAGTCATATTCTTGGCTGAATCAACATCCAGCTTTTTTGCCTTGCCACTGTAATAATAATAGCCACCGCTCACCGCAGCGACTGCAACAGCAACAACATATAAAACTTTGGTATCCATAAACTGGGTTACCTAACCTTTGAGCAAATCAACACTATATTAATGTGGTACAGCAAGATATTTTTCAAGCAGTTCTTGGTAAACACCTTTTGCCATCAACAACATATCACAGACTTCTCGAACAGCTCCGCGGCCGCCCATCGCCTGAGTCACCAGATTGGCACGGCGGCGGACTTCTTCATGACCATTTGGAACAGTCACTTTCATCCCAGCAATTGCAAATGCAGATAAATCTGGCCAGTCATCACCCATATAGATACAGTCTTCAGGCAATAGACCGAGTTGGGCGCAAGCTTCACGTAAAGCTGTTCCCTTATCTTCACGCCCTTGATACACCAGATCAACACCGAGATCAGACATTCGTTTTTCAACGATATGACTTTTTCGGCCCGTGATAATAATCACTTTCATACCCGCTTGCTGGACTAATTTCATGCCCAGACCATCACGGATATCAAATGATTTAATTTCATCACCCGAGTTAGTTAATGTAACAAAGCCATCGCTTAAGATTCCATCCACATCAAGCACGAGTGCCTGTAAATGACGTGCTTGTTCTTGTAAAGCATAAGATGCCATGGCTTAATTTACTCCCGCCTGAATAAGGTCATGCATACTGATCACACCAATCACTTTTTTCGCGTCATCCACCACAACAAACTGATTAATTTTTCTCTCATGCATTTTTTCTAATGCTTCGACCGCACGGGCTTCTTGAGAAATCGTTAACGGATTTTTGGTCATCACTTCAGAAACTGCCAGATTGACATCAAAACCTTGTTGCTGGTCAATCATTCGACGTAAGTCACCATCGGTGAAAATACCCAATAACGTATCATTGTCATCAACAATCGTGGTTAAACCAAGACGCTTATCAGAAATTTCATATAACACCTTATTCATTGGTGTATCTGGACGTACTTTTGGTAATTCAGAACCTGTATGCATGAGATGCTTCACATGCAACAGTAAACGTTTACCCAATGCACCTGCTGGGTGTGAACGCGCAAAATCATCTGCCGTAAAGCCGCGTGCTTCCAATAATGCAACCGCTAGAGCATCACCGAGAACCAGCGTAGCTGTTGTACTTGATGTTGGTGCCAAGCCTAAAGGACATGCTTCGTCAGCTGCGCCCAGTGTTAATGCAACATCTGCATTTTGTGGCATTGGACCTTTATCATCACGGCTAATCGTGATTAATGGCACGCCTAAATGCTTGATCAGTGGCATCAACATCATAATTTCATCACTCTTGCCCGAGTTTGAAATCGCAATAAGTACATCACCACGCACCAACATGCCCAGATCGCCATGACCCGCTTCACCTGGGTGCATAAAAAATGAAGGTGTACCTGTCGATGCGAAGGTTGCCGCCATTTTACGACCGATATGACCCGATTTCCCCATACCGGTAATCACAACACGCCCTTGGCATTGCAGCAATATTTCACAGGCACGATCAAAATGTTCATTAATTTGTGTTGCAAGTACTTCAATCGCTTGCTGTTCAATACGCAGAGTTTCTATTGCGCTTTTCTGGAAATTTATGGCTTGTGACATATGAGCTTGACTCAAAATAATACTCTATCTACCTATTGGCAGATGATTTTAATCAAAAGAATGAGGGCGATTCTAACATAACTGTGAATTATGCACGTTTCTAAATGTATAAGTTTTCATGAAAAATGGAGAGCTTTTCGGCGTGCAATCATCGATCACGAATTTGTGTGAAATACAAAATTTTCGTTATTCTCTTCCGTATAGGATTTACAGCTTCATCAGGGACAGAAAACTTACCTTTCTTAACACAAATAAATTTGCCCAGATTTAAAACAACTTGTATATACATATACACACTAGATTGTACATAAGTATACTAAAACCAGATCATGTATTTTCTATAACAATCAATGCTTCATGGATCAGGAGTAACAGATGAGCTCATTGGATGAGAAAGAAAAACACCAGTTTGTTGAAAACCGAAGTATTGACTTCATTCCAGAACATGAACGACATGGCAGTGTATTTGGTCAATTTACCCTGTGGTTTGGTGCCAACTTACAAATAACTGCAATCGTTACTGGTGCTTTGGCCGTTGTGCTTGGCGGAGATGTGTTTTGGTCCATTATTGGTTTACTGATTGGACAATGTTTCGGAGCCGTTGTGATGGCTTTACACGCAGCACAGGGTCCAAAGCTTGGTCTTCCACAAATGATTTCAAGCCGCGTTCAATTTGGGGTATATGGTGCTTGTATTCCTATCTTGTTGGTTTGTCTGATGTATATCGGATTTACAGCCACTGGTGAGGTACTGGCAGGTAAAGCTATCGCACAATTGATCAATGTCAGTAGTACAACTGGTATTTTAATTTACGCCTCTTTTATTGTGATCTTTGCGACCATTGGTTACCGCTTAATCCACTGGGTTGGAAAATTTGCCAGCGTGATTGGCATCATTGCATTTGTGATTATTTTGAGTCAGATTTTAACTCATTCAAATTTCTTAGCATTAATCGCAGTTCAAAAATTTAGCTGGCCTTCATTTTTATTGGCAATTTCGCTTTCAGCCTCTTGGCAAATTTCATTCGGCCCTTATGTGGCAGATTATTCCAGGTATTTACCCTCAAACACCTCCTCCACCCGTGTTTTTCTAGCGGTGGGTTTAGGTTCACTCCTCAGTTCACAAATCTCCATGACCTTGGGTGTATTCATTGCGCAGATTTCCCAAGGTGGCTTTGTCGGGAATGAGGTGCAATATGTAGTGGGTATGAATGCTGCTGCACTGGTGATTACTTTTTTATATTTCAGCATTGCCTTTGGCAAAGTCACCTTATCGACACTCAATGCCTATGGTTGCTTCATGTGTATTGCAACCATTTGGAATAGCTTCAAACCCAAATATCAAATTTCTAAACTCACGCGGTTAAGTATCGTACTGGGTATGGTGGCTATTTCGACCTTGATCGCAATCTTGGGTGAACATACATTCTTAAATACCTTTAAAGCATTCATCCTGTTCTTGCTCACCTTTTTTATCCCGTGGAGTGCAATTAATTTAGTCGATTACTATTTCATTTCTAAAGAAGAGTGCGATGTGGCTGCATTATATGATCCGAACGGAAAGTATGGGCGCTGGAATAGTATCGGTATTGGCTGCTATGTCATGGGTGTTTTACTACAGCTTCCTTTTATTCATAGTAAGTTTTTTACAGGTGCAATTGCCACTGCATTAGGTGGTATTGATATTTCCTGGCTGGTCGGTCTTTTAGCAACAGCAGTGATTTATTATTATTTTGCAAAAAAAGCTCAAGTTCGAGCGACCAGCAAACTACGTTTTGAATAAGGAAAAATATTGCAAACCAAAACCATCTTTTTTCTACTGATAACTTTATGAAATATGGTGCATACGTTATGATGAATAACGATTTTTGTAGAGTGTTTGAAAACCCTTATGCAACCTTTTGTTCTATATAATTCTGAGCAACGTAAAAAAGTTGAATTTGTCCCACGCAAAGAAGGTCAAATTGATATGTATGTGTGTGGTATGACTGTTTATGATTACTGTCATATCGGGCACGCTCGAGTTATGGTTGCATTTGACTACATCATTCGCTTCTTGCGTAGTCAGGGCTGGAAAGTTCGCTATATCCGTAACATCACCGATATTGATGACAAGATCATTGCACGTGCCAATGAAAATGGTGAGAGCATTCAGCAACTCACTACACGTTTTATCGATGCCATGAATGAAGACGCAGCGAACCTAGGCTGTGCTGCACCTGACGAAGCGCCAAAAGCAACTGAATATATTGATCAGATGCAAAGCATGATCAACACCTTGGTTGATAAAGGCACTGCTTATCCGTCTAGCAATGGCGATGTTTATTTTGAAGTGAGTAAATTCGATAAATATGGTCGTCTATCTGGTCGTAAACTGGAAGACATGCAAGCGGGTGCATCTGAGCGCGTTGATGTTGAAGTTGAAAAGAAACATCCATTTGACTTTGTGCTTTGGAAACATGCCAAAGAAAATGAACCTGCTTGGGCTTCACCTTGGGGCAATGGCCGTCCAGGCTGGCATATTGAATGTTCTGCAATGTCGACTTGCTGCCTAGGCAATCATTTCGATATTCATGGTGGTGGTTCAGATCTGATGTTCCCACACCATGAAAATGAAATCGCGCAAAGTGAAGCATCGACTGGCGAACAATATGTCAATTACTGGATGCATGTGGGCTTCATCAACGTTGATGGCGAGAAAATGTCTAAATCTTTAGGCAACTTCTTTACCATCCGTGATGTGATGGAAAAATTCCATCCAGAAGTGATTCGCTACTTCATCGTGTCATCGCACTACCGTAGTCCAGTCAACTTCTCTGATGTGGCCTTAAAAGAAGCTAAAACAGCACTCAGCCGTTTCTATCACTCTTTTAAAGCCTATCAGCAAGTCTATGGTCAAAAAAACACTAAGACTTTAGAGCAGCACTTTGTTGAGCGTTTTAATAGTGCGATGCGCGACGACTTCAATACGGCAGAAGCAATGGCAGTCCTGTTTGAACTCAATAAGGAACTGAACCGTGCAGTCAAAGAAGAACAAGCTGAACAAGCCATGCTTCTTTACTCTACCCTACGCCATTTAACTGACATTCTTGGCTTGGTTCAGCATGATGTTGATGACTTCCTCAAATCAGATATTGGTCAGGAAGCGCTAGCGCTTTCAGATGCTGAAATTGAAGATTTTATCCAGCAACGTGTTGATGCGAAAAAAGCCAAAGACTTTGCCAAAGCCGACGGTATTCGCCAATCTTTATTGGATCAGGGTGTGGTTTTGGAAGATACACGTCAAGGAACGATCTGGCGACGTGCTGATTAATTCAACACTTAGCATGCCAGAGAGTTGACAGCTGAATGAAACTCTCTATAATGCGTCCTATTGCGGGAATAGCTCAGTTGGTAGAGCATAACCTTGCCAAGGTTGGGGTCGCGAGTTCGAGTCTCGTTTCCCGCTCCAAGATTTTATTTATTAAAATCAATAAGCTACATGGAATTAGTTTTCTATGTGGCTTGTTTTTTATTGTCGATGGGTCAGCTACAGTAGATCATTTTTACTGTATTTCACATTAAAAAACGCTTTATATTTCCGTAACGACACCAAGAAAGTTAGGGTCTTTAGACTTTTTCTGAATTTTGGTGACGTTGCGACACCACGAAATTTGGAGTGTTTTCATGCAGAAACCCGTACAACGCGGCAACGCTTGGCGTATTACCCTACGCCATAATGGTCAACGATTCACAGCAACCAGAGATACAGCTCAAGAATGTGAACAGTGGGCCGCTAAAAAATTATTAGAGTTACAAGCCAGCGGCAACAAAAGCCAAGAGCCTGAGAAAATTCACCTATCTTTCCATTCTCTTTTTGAAAAGTATTACAATGAATCAGGCAGAAATAAAAAAAGTAAAAATTTTATTGATCAGCAATTAAAGTTATTAAGGAAACAATGGGGTCCTGCTGCCGATCTATCAATTCATGATTTAACTCCGCAAATTGTTAAAGACTGGCGAGATAAGCGATTGAAAGTTGTAAAACCTGCGACCGTCAGTAGACAGTTTGCTGTGTTCAGTGCTGCGTTTAACTATGCACGAAAGGAACTGTTTTTAACGAAAGAAAATCCATTCAAAGAAGTAAACAGGCCGCCCGAGGCTCAACCACGTAATCAACGTGTAAGTGATGATGACATCGAGGCAATCATAACCGGCCTTGACTACCACTGGGGCAAAGTTCCTACGAAACAAATGCATTATGTTGCTTGGGCTTTTCTATTTGCATTGGAAACTGCAATGAGAAAGGGTGAAATCCTCAGCATTAAGAAGAAAAATGTTTTTGATGATTTTATACGCTTGGTTGATACTAAGAACGGAAAATCACGAGATGTGCCTTTGACACGACGTGCAAAAGAACTTCTTATGTTGCTTGCAACCCCAATTGATGACGACAGATTAATTCCGCACAATGCAAACTCGTTCCGTTTGATCTGGCAACGCAATCTCACTAAAACAGGTCTTGTAGGTAAGATCCGTTTCCACGATACACGACATGAAGCTATCACCAGATTCGTGCATAATTTTAAATTGCCGATTGAAATTCTATCTAAAATTACTGGACACGAAACAATTTCAATTCTGGTCAATACATACTACAACCCGACTGCAACCGAAATTGCCAGAATGTTAGATGCAGCATAATTTAAAAAATTACTTTTAAAGCATAAGCATTCTATAAACTATATAATAGAAAATGCTACTCAAGTTTGAGTAGCATTATTCTGATTTAGACAGTAAATGAAATTTCTTCCCCTAATTTATCAACTAAAAATACTCCGTAGATATTAACGTGGCTTGATGCTTTCTCCTGCTTTATGACATTATTAAAGACATCAGAAACATGGCGTAAAGCCTGATTTCTACGACTTTGTATTGTTGAAAAATTAAGTGATAAAATACCTGAAAAGACTGTTTCAACATCTTTCAACTTAGTCCAATTCGTTATTTTAAGATTATTTAAAGCATTTCTTACATCAGCAGCTTTGTCTTGGTCTATTTGTCTTGGTGTTTTTCCCTTAACAGAGTAAGTGACCAAAAAATTATGCTCTTGCATTTAAGTTCTCCAGAACTTGATTATTAGAATTATCCTTTCTGGGATTAAATAGTTTTTTTTCAATCGTTTCAGATAATATTTCAATAAAAAAAGCGATAAACGGCACTAAAATTAATATAAAATAAAAAAATGTTTTAATTCAATTAAATTACTATTAAGTAACTAGTGTTCTACTATGTACCATTTCTTTAATCTGACCATTTACTGTCAACATGTATTCCTGAGAGGCTATATTCCCCCTCACATCAAAATAACTTAAACTAAATATTAACCCATGTAATTTAACGTCATCTTTCACGACCACGTCTATTTGTAACACATCAATCTTCCCTTTTGTTATTTGATTAATTCTATCAAAAGAATTATTTTTATCTTTCTCGTTGAATAAAGTTATAAATCTCGCACTACCCTCAATACACTCCAATTCAAACGTTATAAATTTATAAAAATCATCTGGTTCTTCCATATCCACAATGCTTTTTATTCTTAAATCAAAAAAAGGCTGTAAATTGTATTTTTCACTTAAAATTGTATTTTCGAACTGATTTTTAATCTGCTCTAATTGTTCTTTTTGTAGTTTAGTAGCTACTCTCATCTCATTTACTTGATGAACCAAAGCCTCAGAGCTTTGACTTAATTCTTTGGCCTGTAACCTCAATGCTTCTTGGCTTTGATAATATCCAATCACTACCCATAAAAAGGCCAATGGCGAAGCCATGCCTGCTACAAAATCACCAATTTCGTTTAAGTTTTTTGGTAAATCTTGAGTGTATAATAAAATTGCAACGATCATTAGCCATATAAGACTTAATAGCCAACCAATAATTGTCAAAAAGTTTTTTTTAAAAAAATTCTTCATTGCATATGATTTTAATTTACAGACACATAATATTTATAACAAAAATATCCTCCAATTAAACCCATTATTTGATCATATTTTTGGCATGAGATGGAGAGTCATATGTGCGCAAACTACGAACCAATAGCTCGAAGCCGAGCACAGCTACTTAATCTGCTTGAACCGACTTTCGAATATAAAGCGGATCTATACCCAGGTTACGGCGGACCTATCCTCATCGCGACCGAGCATGGCATCGAGTGGCGCGAAGCCAGATTTGGACTGGTACCAAATTGGGCAGAAGATATTAGGAAAGTGCGCAACACTCATAATGCAAGATCTGAAACCGTTGCATCGAAGCCAAGTTTTCGCCATGCCTGGTCTAAAAATCAGTTTTGTTTAATCCCAGTAGAAACGATCTTTGAACCAAAATACATTGATGGAAAGTCGCATTGGTATGGTATTTATCGGCAAGATGATATGCCCTTCACTGTCGCCGGTATTTATGAATATGCCGTTGTTAACGGCGAACCAGTGGTATCAATGAGCATGCTAACAATCAATGCAGACATGCATCCATTCATGAAACAGTTTCATGCGCCAGACGATGAAAAACGGTCGATCGTTGTAATTCCGAAGGGTCGCCGTAAAGATTGGCTTACCTGCGGTCATAATCAAGCGCGAGATTTTTTAGTAGATCTGCCACCCGATGAATACACTGCGGCACCGAAAAAGGATTTAAGTCAAAGGCATCAGTAATATTTACAAAAAAAATCGCCTGCCTAAACAAACGATTTTTCATTTGAAATTCTTAGACCGGTTCAATTACCGAATAATGAAATCGGCTATTTGCAACATATCAGCAAAGAAGCTGATTAGTCGCAACATAATGACAATGATCGTCATCATAGCAGCGCTCCGTCAAATAAGCGTTGCTAAACGTCGTCTTCTTTTGGTACATTAAAACCATAAGTTATAAAGCTCAGCTTATTTTCCGCTTTTAAACTTCATCGTTAGTTTGTACGGTAGAAATCACCGCTTAAAACTAACGTTTAAAAGTTGAAAACTTAGCTTCGTTAGACTTCGTCTAGCTTCGCAGTTTTATACAAAGCCACTTATTTTCGAAATTTTGGTCGAGGACGAAAGTAAGTGGCAGCCTTTCTTCTAAGTTCTATAAATTTCTCTATATCCCCTAGATCTCAAATAAGTTTTTACTTGATATTCAATACAGTAAGTGATTTTTCGCAGTAGATCAATAATTGACATTTTAGTAAATTTTTTTTCATGTTTTAATCACTTATTTAACAATTACATAGAATGGCTTTCTCCCTAAAAAATAGTCATTTCAACTAATCTGGAACAGGTATTTTTTTAGGGATCCGTAATAATCCCTTACAAACTAAAATCAAAGAAATGGTTAAAAACCACTCACTCACTATCAAAGATTTATCTAAATATTTTTGGAAGTTTATTTTCCGACCAAATGCACAATAGGTTACGTCAATCTATGACATCTATCTGTTCATAAACGATTTTTTTAATTTGTGTTTCTAATGATAAAAATCATATCCTAAAAAGGTAAATTCAATTCCAAACACGCCCAGTAGCGTAGGAGTTTAAAAATGTCTAAGAAGTTACCTATCTACTTCTCTGATCTTGGTTGGTCGAGCCTTCAAAATCTCATGGGCCAAGACGGGAAACCTAGTCCCACAATTAATATCCTTCTTGAACAAATCGCGTTTCAAACAGATCTGATCGATAAACTCGGTCTAACCCCTATCCTTCCAAAATCTAAAGCATCGATCCCGATGGCTTTAGAGCGCATTCCTGCTGGTCCAGCTTTCGCCACAAAAGATGATATGACCACAACTGTGGATCTGAATGAATACTTGATTCATAACCCGATATCCTCTTTCATAGCGCGCGTTGATAGTGAATCAATGCTCGGTGCTGGTCTTGAGGTTAATGACCCTATTATCATCGATCGGAGCATTGAAGCTGCTCATCAAGACATCGTGGTTGCGTTAATCGACAATAAAGACTCAACGATTAAACGCCTCATGATCACGGCAAAGATGTCTAAAAATGATATTAAAGAGATATTTGGTGATGAGAACTATCCATTACCTAAGGTCTGGCTTAAAGCTGAAAATCCAGCGTATGAGCACATCATCCCTGCAGATAATCAAACCGTTGTTGTTTGGGGTGTCGTGACATTCAACTTAAAGCGTATGCATTACCGCTCATAATAAGAAGAATAGTCATGAAAAGTAATACTCGCATATTCGCGCTCGTGGATGTGAATAACTGCTACGTCTCATGTGAACGTGTTTTTAATCCATCCCTGAATGATCGCCCAGTAATAGTACTCAGCAATAACGATGGCTGTGCAGTCGCTCGCAGCCAAGAATCAAAAGATATCGGTATCAAAATGGGTGTACCGGTATTCCAAATTGAAGATGTTATTAAGAAATATGACGTACAAGTGCTCTCAAGCAATTACGCACTTTACGCTGAAATGTCACGCCGTTTTATGAGTCTACTTGGCCAGTATGTGGCACCTGGTGAGCAGGAAATTTATAGTATTGATGAATGCTTTCTTGATCTAACAACTTATGCAAAAAACTATGATCTGACAGCATACGCTCAGGAAATGCGAATGAAGGCTCAACAGTGGCTTGGATTACCCTGTTGCATTGGAATTGGCCGCAGTAAAACCGAGGCTAAAATTTCCAACCATATAGCGAAGAAGAATAAATATTTTGATGGTGTGTGTAATTTAGCTGAGATGGATCCGTGCTCTGCTGAACAATTGCTATCGCAGGTGGACGTAGCTGAAGTCTGGGGCGTTGGCCGCCAGAACTGTAAGAAACTAAACTTAATGAATATTAAGAGTGTTCTGGATCTGATTGAAGCAAATCCAAAGGAAATTAAAAAGTCATTTTCGATTGTAATGGAAAAGACTGTTCGCGAGCTGCAGGGTGTTTCATGCATTGATATAGAAAATGAGAACCCATCAAAACAGCAAATTATCAGCAGCAGATCCTATGGCCAACCTGTATACGAGAAAGATGATATCAAATCTTCAGTACGCTTATTCGTGACTCGAGGCGTAGAAAGAATGCGTCATGACGGATCTATCTGCAAGATGATTGGTGTATTTATTCAGACTGGGAAATTCAATAAAGATGAGCGTTATTCCCCGTATATTATTGTTCAAATGCCTGAGCATACAGACGATTTGTTAGAGATTACTAGGGCGGCTATGAAAGGGATCGACCAGATCTATAAGAAAGGATTCAAGTATAAAAAGGCGGGAATTGTTCTGCTCGAGTTAATTCCCAAGTCTAAATTTGTACCTGATCTATTCACGGATTACACACATCGAAATCAACGCGAAAAGCTTTCACAAACAATGGAAGCCATCAAAGAAAAATACGGAAAAGATCATGTCTCGCTAGGGCTTTGCAATAACACTAAAGCTATCTGGCAAATGAATCAGAATCGCCGCTCTCCCTCTTATCTAACCAACTGGAACGAACTTTTTAGAATCGGATAATCACTATGCATATTTTTAAGCTAACGAACGAACAACTTGCACAGATCCTTATTCCGAAGCGGTTTGTGCCAGAGAAGCCTGCTGAATTGAAAGGAAAGAATGTCGAGTATGTTTTTGATAGTGAAGATAAATTCGAATTAACTTATGATGAGCTGGTTGAAATAATTGGAAAGGCTAGATTAGCTGGACCTCAACTAATACCTGTGACTAGTAAAATATAATTTTTAAAAAAATAGAAGCCTTTACATAAGGCTTCTATTTCACTTCTTTAACTTTCCAACCGCCTTACAGATTCAAATGTTTTTATTAATTTATCTTTATTCTCTATAAACGAAAAATCAGAAATCATTATAGTTTTTGATTGTGAAAATAAATTATTCAATTCCTCTTCCATCGCCAACAGGACTGGCTTTAATATTTTTAAATCTTTTTCAATGCGGGCCCTTATTTCCTCTACATTATTAAGCCCTTGGTGTAAATGATTGTAAATTTCTTTTTTAAAGGCTATATCTTTTTCATCTCCAACAAGTGCACTAAAATCGCCTTGTAATATTTTAGTGCTACTATTAATCAAACGCTGAATTGTTGTGTTTAAAACAAACTCGCTAGAAACATCAGTTTTGCTCTCGCTACCACCTTCAAAAATACGTGTATTCAGAATTTTGGGCGAAACTCTAATTGTTAAGTAAGGAGCACAAATACCAACACTATACTGGTGAATAACTCCAGCTCTTAATAAATTGTTTGTAACACGAGTTAAAATTAAATTTTGCATTTTATCAGAAAAATAATTCATTAAATGCATATTTAGTTCAGATTGAACACTTATAGCCTTCTGTACAATTTCGCCTAAATGGTTTGCTTCTATAGTTCTAAAGAAATCAATACTATAACCATAAAAATCTACCATTCCATAACTTAGACGATCTTCACTTTTTGATTGAGAAATTCGTTCTTGAATATATTTTAGATCATCATCTGTAATTAACTTAAGCCCAAAATCTTCTAATGCAGATCTCACAACTTTATCGGCATCCTCTACCGATACTATCGACTTTACACTAAAAAAGGCCTTTAAAACCTCGGGTTGGCTATGGAGTCTATTTGTTAAATCTGTACCAACAACAGCATGTACATCAAAGGAAAAAAGAATAGATTTAACTTGTTCAAAAGGGGGAGAAGCTCTTTCTAGTCTAAATGACTCATATTCTTCAACAATTTCATTTAAGTATTTTTCAACATTACCCACTATGATTTCAGTATTTAAAACGTTTTTAAAATCATGAATTAAATCTATAGCTGGGCCACATAAATCATTGGATATATAGAAATAATAATCAACATTATTTCTATTGGAAATAATTGATGGATCTTTATTAACATATAAAGCAAATTTTATTAACTCCTTCAGAATTGCTGGTTTAGTAACTCTTCCAGCATATTTTTTACACTGAATTATTCCACAAACACCGTTATCATCATATAAAACTGAATCTCTTCCTCTCTCTCCAACACCCTGCATTAATGAAACTGTCTTAACTCCCTCTAATGAATTAGATGAAATTTCAGCTTTAAGCAAAGAATATACAAGAAGCTCAAATTCACGATCCCCTAAATTATTAAAAGGTAAAACATCAAATGTCGTCTCTAGAACAGTCGGCTTGTATCCGACTTGAAGCTCAGCTTCAGTTTGTTGAATTGGTACTTGTTTTAACATTTTCCAACTATCCATTAAATTTTAATTAAATAATAAATGATATTTATCATTGTCGCATTAAGAATAAATAAGGAATCAGTAAGTTAAAAAAATTTTATTATTTTTATCCAAGCATCTTCTTTTGATTCTTAGTCATTAAAAAAAACTAAACAGTATGTTCTGTACAGTGACTGTTATTATCCTCTCACAAAAATTAAACAGAGGGTAAATTTTATGGCCACACCATATATTGTTGTTGGCTGCCCGACCACTGGAGGTGGGCAAGTTATATCTGGCAATAGCATGTTCCAGATAGAAGGCATTCCAATCGCTTGTGTCGGTGATAAGGCTACATGCCCGAAACATAAAACCGTTGCAACGATCATCTCAGGCGATCCGTGCATGCAGATCTTTGGTAAAGCTGCAGCAAGAGTCAATGACTCACTTTCATGTGGCTGTAAGTTACTACCAAAACAGAGCCTTGTTGTACAAGACAATGGCCCATCACCTACGGCTAAAGCTACGGCATCTGCTTCAAGTCCTATGGCAACACAACAACAGAAAGATTCACTTGTTGCTGAGAACAATGAATTACACAAAATTCAGTTTCAAGTCATGGAGACAACGACTAACAAGCCTTTGACAGAAATTTTATACGAACTATATAGCAAGGATTCAGGCGAATTGTTAGTGAGAGGCTATACAGATAAAAGCGGTATGACTGCGCTTTATGACAGTCAATACTCCCCTGAATCGATTGAAATTATCACCATTGATTTATCTAAAACTCTCGAACCAATTTGAGTTTAAATTATGACAACCGAAAGAAGTAATGCGACAAATTTAGGTCGAATAATTTTCCACAAAAATTATGATAAGAAACCGATCAGCTCTGATGCAGCATCAAGTATAGATCTCAAGCAAACAGTAAATATGTGTCATGCTGAAGATGGTTATCTAACTGCATGTGACGGGTGGAAAAACCTAATAAAAGTTAAAAAGACTGTGCCCTATACCTTTGGCATGTCTCAGGCACACTGGGATCATGTAAAGAATAAACAGCCATTTGAGTACGACATGGCTCTACATTTCGGCTTGCAATTTGATCTACGTGAAATTGAACAAAGTACACCTGGCTTAATCTATACAGAGTATTTTCATACATTGATGTATTTACGCTTTGCATCATATCTAAAAAACGTTGCGACAAGCCGAGCCGGTAAAGCGATTATCGAGCTATCTAAAGATGTTTTCGATATTCGTGTTGCTGCAAATTATAGAGATATTGAGGGGCTGATTAAGCTTGCTCCTTCTGGTATGGGTATGTATTCAAAAGCCAGTTACGTGGCCTATGCTGAAGCGATCCCAATGAATAGAGGACCTTTCTACATCGACCAGGTAATGTACGAAGTAGTATTTGGAAATGGAAAAAAATGGAATAGGAAGGCTTATAATCTGGCCGTATCAGAATATGGCTATGAAAGACCTTTATCAGAAATGCGAAAAATGGGAGATTAAACAGTGAACAAATTTAAAATATTACTTATTCTTATTGCCGGTTTTACAGCTGCCTGCAGTCAGGCAGATAACACAAATAAATTAACCGAACAGGAAGTCGAAAACGATCTAAACAAGGCAAGAGAGGCTTCCCTCTACGCTCAATTTAATCAACTGTATTACACAAAATTTGTATTTAGTGCTGCTTATGAAGAGGCTACACAAGTATCCAAAACCAATGATCAGTTATTAAATTTTGCAAGCTATCAAGCCCATGCTATTAAAACCACTTATGACACTTTGGGCATTAATTTATCCGGGGATCTTAAAGCGCTTTCAGAAGGGAAAAATAGTGCCATGACACTAAATGCCCTAGATGCTTTATGTGTAGGTAATAAATTTATTGGAAAGTACTCAGCTTTAAAGGTTAAGTCTGGAAGTAAAATTTCACCGGACGTAAAAGATCTATCAGATAAAGCCTTAGCTCTTCAGCCAGAAATTGATAAGATTCTTAAAAACTCGGCAAATCCTATGGGTGATATTCAGTGTCTAAAACTGAAATAATATTTTGTCCGTAAAATGTAATAAAATGCCAATCCCTAAAAATTGGCATTTTTTTTGGTTTATATATTTTTCAATAATTTAGGTTGTCGATCGTTTGCCCGGATCTTCGCTGCAGATCTTGTGGCCAAAAAATTAATCTGGAAGATAATGCCAATCATACAATAATATTAAAGTGCTCGAACACAAATCCCAACATGAATATTATTGTTGATCGTATGCGCCGTGCATCCTGGCAAAAGTATCAATACCGCAAGGCTCAATGCAATGGATGCAGGTGAACGTCTGCAATGGTACCGCATCACTTCCCCAACATATTTTTCATCGTATTTAACTTTGCCTTACGATCATCCAAACCATTGAAACCGCCATTAATCCGGCGTGTAATCAGGTTGATATCGTCTTTATCGGCCAGCTCATTTAATCCATTGTCATACCAGTACTTACATGCCACCAGCATCCCGATACTAGGTAAAGCCACAATCTCCGGATTATTCTCAAAGTCTATCCCAAGAGCTCGGCCATACTTGCGATAGTTTGCACGGCCCGTTAACTGGATCGGTCCACGGCCTTTGTATCGAGTACCATCCCCTTTTTCAGTGTTCCCTAGATCTTTACGCCCCTCGTATGCTCTACCACTGGCGATTTCCTCCATATAGCGAAAATTACCCGATTCATGCGCCAACTGAGCTATGAAGTGCGCCAGACGTAGATCATTATCTAAAATATGATATGTACGCATGTGTACATTCGCTGCAAGTGCAAGCTCTTCCGCACGTGCATGTGGTGCACCTAGTTTCTTGAATAATGCTGTCAGCGTTCCACGGCCAACGATACCGTCATCATTAACGCCCAATGCTTTCTGTAAATTTTGAATGCTCATCACTTTTCCTCATGCATAAAAAAACCGCCCGAAGGCGGTCACGTTGATTTAAAAATTTAACTACTGATTTGGACTGTCTTTATCTTTCTTCTTTTCTTGCTCTGAACTACCAAAATAGAAACCGCAGGCCGTTGTCATTGCCCCAGCAATAAAACCTAATGCTGTATTGATCAGGTTGCTGTTCTCCCGTGGCATATCCACAAAAAATAAAGCAATCACCAGGACAAACATTAGCCCTACGAGTGCAAAGGCCAGATAAGCCCGAGTCTGTTCACTTGTCATCACAATTCCCCTTTAAACGTTCTTTATTCTGCTCATATTGCTTCTTACGCAATTCATGGATCTCCTGGGCCCGCTTGTCATCTCGCCGTTTAAAATACAGTGTGGTAAAAAAAGTAATTACACCGATAAAGACTGAGGCCCATACCGCCCAATCAATGCTTGCTGCATACGCTGCCACTGATAACCCCGCTGATGTATATGAAACCTTGGATGCTGTTGCTGCGATTGTGTTTGTAGCAGCTTCAACCGCGCTTGCTGCCTGTTCTTGCATTTCCTGTCTCCAATAGACAATAAAAAAGCACCCGTTTGGGTGCTTATAAAAGATTTAAGACTGTTAAAGCGTTTGTAAAATTTGACCTCCATTAATTATCTGTAGGGTCAGTAACGGTGCACCAATAATGGCCGGTCCACCTAGTCCTGGCTCACCCTCAAGTGTTCCGTGATAGTTCCAGTTCCAAGTCCCGGTATTAACTGACTTGGTACCGCGTTGGCCCCAACCACCACCATTACCAGAAAACGGTGATCCATAATCGCCAGTCACTCTTTGATAACCTCTGCCTGGAATATCTCTCTGGGCATCAGTAATCTTATCGGTCTGGTAATTGTTATTAAAATAGCCCCTGAATTGCGGTACTTCGCTGGACGTTGGAACAAAACTCAGCGCCATGCCAAACGGTGCACCGCCGCCACCACATGTACCCTGCATTGCATAGCTATATCGTGTACTACGTCCACTTGGAGTGGCACCACCACCGGATCCACCACGCGCAACAATACCGCCATCGATGATCAGATTCACTTTAGAATGACGCACCAGTAAGCCTGGTGCTCCGATACTGCCGTCACGTCGAGTTTTCGTGAAAGCATTCTCATAGTCATTTCCATCATAGAAAGCTGCATGCGCAATACCACCATCACCACCACGTCCTACAATTGCACCTTTAATGGTGAGATTCACCACCAGATCTGGTGGAAACTCTCCTGTATCAATGGCTGAAATTTCTGGTAATTCTGGCACTACATATTTAACTGAGGCAAAATCCCGACTATGTTTATAAATAAGCTCTGTGTACGGTCGAAAAGCACTTGAGCTGCACACCAGTACACCAGGCTCCACAACGAAGTTAATGACTCCAGAGACTGGCAACTCACCTCTCTGCATCTGGTACAACCGAGCCAGATTGATATCGAGCTGATCGTAACGGATATAGATCGGGCTATCGTCAATCGGGGTGTCGGTATAGTCCTTATCATTCAGGTAATAGCGTTCATCGTAATTGATGGCAGTGATTTTATTACTCGTCTTACCCACAGGTTCCTTTTTGGCCACCAGATAAGGCAACGAGCCTTTAGTATCATCGCTCACCACGATATACGTCGTGTTGATGTAATCCTCTGGATTTAGCTTAAGCGGTCCATTTGGCAAGCTCCCTAACACAACTTTATTTGTAGCCGCACCTGCAGTCACCGGAATCAGATCCACGCTGCCATCACTCATCTGCAGATAAATCACATAGCTTTTGCCTGTAATAAACTCCACATCATGACTTAAGGTCAGGATCAGGCCTTCCTGCTGCAGCACATCCCCGCCGCGGTGAATACGATTGCGATAATCCGCCACTGCAATCCGGTCACGCAGTACCAGTAACTCTGACTCAGATGCAGCATCAAAGGTAATGGATCGACGCTGGAAGCGCATCTTGTTCCACAACCGGTACGCATTAAAGTGAGCTTGCCACTTGTTACGTACACCTACCGATTTCACGACTTTAGGATTCTTGGCACTCTTGTCCGGCAGATAGATATTGATACGGCTATCGTCAGCAGGATCCGTATATTCATAGATTAGGCCATCATAGTCATCCATCACCCCAAAGCTCAGATCCTTTTGATAGGTTTCCGGATAAATATTCCTGAAGTTAAACAACAGTACCGAGTTATCTGTAGGCCGTTCAAAATACAGCTTGAGCTTGTTGTTCTGGCGATAGGCCGTACACCCTACTGCGTCACAAACGTTGGTGACCAGTTCTTCAAAGGACAGGTTTGTATCATCAATGGTTGCACAGAACTCTGCGGCCAGCGGTGTACCAAAGTAATCCACAATTTCAAAGTAAGTCCGATAGATATTCTCCAGATCCAGCTCGTCAACTGTACGGCGACCAATCTTGTCATCCAGTGCCATCGATACCAGGGCATCTGCAAAGCTTGAAGTCGGAAAGACTTCCTTGGTCATTACGCCATTCTGGTAAAAAGGCAGCATCCGCTGCAGATCAAAGTTGATCTTGCGGGTCTTGACCGATAGAGCGCCGGTGGTGGCATAGGTTCTGGCACGAAAAACAGTTTCACTGTGGTACCGTGTGCTTTGCAAAGGAAACGCTCCATAGAGTGCCTGCCACTTCACCTCATCCATGACACTTGGCGCATTGATTGCACCAGTCACCCGACGTGCACGCACACTACAACGGCCCTGAAACGTGGTCATGTCCAGCGTGACACCCACCGTCTGACGTGACTTTGCAGATCCCTTCATCGTGATCCGCTGGTACATCGGATTGCCCAATGGTTCACCATTCACATTGACTGGAGTCACCTCTACCTCAATGGTAATGTTTACAGCACCTTGATTATTCCCTTCATAAATTGCATACAATCCATTTGAAGCGACAAAATTACACAGTACCCGGTTTCGCTCAACATTATCCAGGACAAAAGGACCAATCCACTTCTCGCCTATCGAAGCAAGTCTTGGTGATAGTTCTGCAGTTTTCTGGGTTGCGAGTTCCTTCAGGATCCACCAGCCTGGATTGACGGCTGCCGGATTGGATAAGGTCATCCGGTCATCAGCAACCGACAAGACACTGTAGACACCATCCAGATGATAGAACTGGTTATTGAACCAGAAACCGCTATTGGTGATTTCCACCCGATCATTACTGACAAACTTGGTGGTTAGATCCGTAAAATTTGAGGCAGATCTTAAAATCTCATTGGGATAACCAAAGCGTAGATGATTTGTACCTTCCAGTACCTGAGTATCTGCAGAGCGCAGGATCTGGCCATTGACTGAATTTTGCTGCTGTACCGACAACGGCGGTGTTGTAATCTCACTGCCTAAAAAGAAATACGGATTGCCAGTAACAATATCGACATCAGGGCTATACACCTCGATCGATGCACCGGCGATATCGACAATATTGGTTTCGCCGTCAAAGGCACCATTGATTTTATAGTGGCCACGGCCAATGCACCCGACAATATGCTCAACTTCGACATTGTTCTCGTAGACTTTGTAAGGCACAGCGATCAGGTCAGGTGTATCGTTTGCTGCGCCGTATAAATCCACAATACGGCCATTTACCCGCATCTTGTTCTCACGGCTTGAAAGCTCGTTATTGGCGGATGAGGACTGGTTGTTATTCTGGTTAGTCTGTGCGATCGACGGTGTTGGCATTAATAGTGCCACGGCCAGCCCCACAACTAACGATACAACTGCAGCAATCAATGCAGGAATCCCCTTCGGATTCTCAATCACAATGAATGTACCAGGTAGAAAATCGAGCTGTTTCAGATCATGGGCATTTTTGGGTGTAACTTCGTTGGCCACCGAAATTTCAGCATGCTCCATATCACTTGGATTGTGGAAGATGCGCAGATGCTCAGGCATATGCGCATACTTTGCTGTAAGCCATTGCCCTAAGGTTGCAGCTCGTTCTACAACCTTGTTTTCAGATAAAGGATCTTGTTTATAAATAATCTTAATCATAGTAACTGACCCGATTAAACCCCATTGCCATTACGACTTGTTCAGATAAATAAGAAACTCCACTTTCCATCAGGTGCAAAACCTTCCCCCCACGAAAAAGCCCCACATGCGGGGGCTTATTTCTTAGTCTTGGGTGGAAGGCGACTATGCAGCCCTCCTTGGGCATGGGCAGCGGATTTAGTAGCTTTATTCTGGATGGCTTGAACTCAATACTGCCCTTAGGCTGCATAAACAGTTCCAGTGCTTCCCCACGGTCTATGCTATACAGATCCATCGCAGCTTCGTGGGCAAAGTGAACACAGTTGTAATTTTCCTGATCATATTGCCGATCAAGTAAATGGTCATGACCTTTCATAATGCCCCCTTGAGACCGGTGAAACGATCCAGTGAGAAGATGTCGCCCGTCTTGGCAGTATTGAGTCGTGGTGACTCGGCTTTAAATGTCACTGCCTTGTGGTCCATCGCCACGCCTGAGAGTTGCAACCCAAGCAAGAAATACATCGGTGTATTGAGATTGTCCGAGCTGTACAGCCGGTAATTAACGGTTGGCTTAATATCCGGATACTGCCCTTCCATCACCCGCTCAAACTCATCCGGCAGCACATCACCCAAGCCTGATATTGAAATCGTCAAGGACTGGTCCAGATCGCCGAGCATGCCCGAACGCTGGATCTCGGCAGGCAGATATTCATAGAACAGCTGGCTGTCATTCTCCTTGTGCCGGACGTAAACACCCTGATCATCATTGCGGACCACCCGATAGGTATTGATGAATGACGGATGTGTCAGCTCGATACACTCCAGCTGATAAATGTCGACTGTACGGTTGAGAAAGAACCTTGCATATTCCTGATCCATCACACCACCCAATCTTTAATTAAGGCCTGATCTGCTGCCAAGTCTTTCTGATTCTGCACAACCTCCAGCTGGGCATTGACTCGGTACAGATTGCCGTTGACCTCATTGGTTTTAAAAGTACCTGGCATGAAGTTGCACAGGTATTGCTGACGTGTGCCCTGATCGATCACCAGATCGACATAGAATGATGCAGGCTGACTTTGGTAAACACGCCAAAAGGCCATCATCTTATTGAAGTCGGCTTTGCCTAAGCTCCAGTTCACGTCAACGATGTGACTATTACGTTTTACATCGATGTAGTAGCGGCCACGGCCACCATCAAACTGCTGGCGTTTCACATCATCACCTGGTGTCAC